>WRNH01000012.1 GCA_009776745.1 Endomicrobiia bacterium
TTGAGAACGANANAAAAGAAGCAGAAAAAGCGGCCAAACGCGAAGAAGCGGAAAGAAAAGCCGCGGAGAAAGCCGAGCAGGAAAGGCTGAAAAAGGAAGCGGCTGAGCAGGCAGCCAGACAAAAAGCCGAATTTTATGCCGAGCAAAAAGCCGCTGAGGAAGCTAATCTTCAGGCAAAAGCTGAAGAAAAACGTAAAGCTGAAGAATCAAAGAGGCTTGCTTTAGAACAAAAACAGAAGGAAGCGGAAGAAAAGAAAATAGAAAAAGAAAAAAAATATGAAGAAGAGCGTTTAAGGATAGAAAAACAAAGGCAGGAAGAATGGTCAGCGAGAAAAAAAGCTGCCGAAGAAGCTGAAGCGAATAGAATAGAAAAAGAAAGAAAATATGAAGAAGAGCGTTTAAGGATAGAAAAGCAAAGACAGGAAGAATGGTCAGCGAGAAAAAAAGCTGCAGAAGAAGCTGAAGCGAATAGAATAGAAAAAGAAAAAAAATACGAAGAAGAGCGTTTAAGGATAGAAAAGCAAAGACAGGAAGAATGGCTAGCGAGAAAAAAAGCCGAAGAAGAAGCCGAAGCTTTAAAAGCTCGTGAGGAAGCTGAACTTAAAGCAAGAATAGAGGCGCAGGAAAAATTAAATAGAGAAGCGGCAGAAGAAAAGCGCATGGCTGAGGCTGAAGAGGCAAGATTTGCCGAAGAACAAAAACAGCGTGAGCTTGAAGAAAAGCAAAGGCTTGCCGATGAAGCCAGAATGGAAGCTGAAAGACAGAAACGCGCCGCTGAAGAAGCTAAAAATGAAGCAAAAAGGCTTCAAATTGAAAGAAAACAAAAAGAAATTGAAGATAAGAGAAAAGCCGAAGAAGAAGCAAAAAGGTTAAGGGAAGAACAGAAACAAATGGAGCTTGAAGCAAAAACTGCCGCCGAAGCCGCAAAAAAAGCGGCGGAAGAAGAAAAGCTTAGGAAGATAGAAGAGCAGCGCAAAGCCGAAGAAGAAGCAAAAAGGTTAAGAGAAGAACAGAAACAAATGGAGCTTGAAGCAAAAACTGCCGCCGAAGCCGCAAAAAAAGCGGCGGAAGAAGAAAAGCTTAGGAGAATAGAAGAGAAGCGCAAAGCCGAAGAAGAAGCAAAAAGGTTAAGGGAAGAACAGAAGCAAATGGAGCTTGAAGCAAAAACTGCTGCCGCCGAAGCTGCAAAAAAAGCGGCGGAAGAAGAAAAGCTTAGGAAAATAGAAGAGCAGCGTAAAGCCGAAGAGTATGCGAAAATGCTTGAAGAGCAGAAAATAAGAGAAGATGAAGAAAGAATTCGCGCTGAAGAAGAGTCCAGACGTCTTGCCGAAGAAGCAAAATTGAAAGAATTTGAAGAAAGGCAAAAAATCCTTGAAGCAAAAGCAAAGGTAGAGGCGGAAATCGCCGAATTTGAAGCGAATCTTGCCGCGGAACAGCGTAAACGAGATGAAGCGGCAAGAAAGATCGAGGAAAGGGAAGCCGCAAAAAGAGCGGCGGAGGAAGAAAAAAGACGAGTCGAAATGGAAATTTACGAAGCTAAAATTGCGGAAGAAAGAAGAAGAGAAGAGGAAGAAGCAAGAAAAGCCGCCATAGAAGCAAGAGTGAAAGCCGAACAGGAAGCCAAAGCCGCGGAACTTGCAAGAAAGCAGGCGGAAGAAGAGGAAAAAACAAGAGCGGCCAGAGAGAAGCAGGAAGCTAAAGATTTAAGGGCAAAACAGATTGCCGGAGAAAAAGCCAGAAAAGAAGAAGAAAAATACCAAAAAAGAAAAGCGGAGGAAGAAGCTAAAGCCCTTAAAGAGAAACAAGAGCAGGAGTTGAGGGATAAGAAAGCCGCGGAAAAAGCCGAACAGGATAGGCTGAAAAAGGAAGCCGGAGCTGTGCAGCCGGCGGCTGCCGAAGGAAAAAAACAGCCTGACGCAACGCTTGAATCTCAGCTTGACGCGCAGAAAAAACCGCAGCCAAAGCCTGAAAATCAGTTAAGGTTAAGTTTTGTTTTTACGCAGGATAAATTGTTTGTGAGCAGCACTAAATTTGAACTTACCGCAAACGGCGTCAGAGAAATTATGAAAGCCGCATCGGCAATCAAAAGATATATTGCGGCAAACAAAGACGAGAAATTTAAGGTCCTTGTTGAAGGGTATACCGATTCAACCGGCGGTGACGAGCTTAATAAACAGTATTCTCTCAGAAGAGCTGCCATCATTGCCAATGAGCTTGTCGATAGCGACGTAAATTTTGAAATTGTAGAGCCGCAAGGATTCGGAGCCGCGAATTTCATAAATAAGAAAAATACCGCCGCTTCTGAGAACAGACGCGTTGAAATAAAAGTAATATCAATAAAATAGAGGCGGCAGTTTTATAAACAAAGCGCCTGTTCTTGACAGGCGCTTTGTTTAATGAAAAATATGCCGTTCGTCGGATAATTTTGAGGTGATATGAAATTCTTTTTGCCTTTCGTATTGGCGATCAGTTTATTAATTTGCTGCGCCTATAATATTTATTGTGCGGATTATTATGCTTCTAACGCCGCAACTCTGTATAACTCTTTGTATTCCATATCCGGCGGCACCGAAACTTCAAATAATTTGTATATACAAAATAATATAACCGTATCCAGCAACCCTTACGGGAACATAAATTATAACAACCTGCATATTTACTCCGGCGGAGCGACTATAAATTTTGCGAATTTATACTACTTTCTCAATTCATCTTCCTCAGTATTAAATTTTGACAATATCGGATTGATAAACGCCTATAAAAACGGAAACGGCGGTTTGATGTTTTTATCTTCCGACACCGTGCATTTCAACGGAACATCATATTTTGGAAACAACAGGGCAGGAGGAACATACGGCGGAGGCGCTTTATACTTACAATCTTCGTATCTGTATTTTCATTATGCGGCGGATTTTTCCGGTAATTCCGCTTATAACGGAGGCGGGCTTTATTCTACGGGAACATACTCGTATTTTTACGGCAATGCGTCTTTTAACCAGAATTCCGCTCAAAACGGAGCAGGATTTTATGCGGCGATATCAACGGTATATTTTGGAAGCAATACGTATTTTTCTTCAAATAGGAGCAGCGGCACGGGAAACGGAGGCGGGTTTTATTCCGGCAGTTCAAGAATTACTTTTGACGGAGAAACGTATTTTGATTTGAACTCAAGTTCCGGCATGGGCGGAGCTTTTTATTCCGCGGGCTCGACAATTACTTTTACCAAATATTCCGAATTTGTTTCTAATTTCGCGGCATCAGGAGGAGCGATTGCCGCTGTATCCGGCTCGGCGGTTACTTTTAGCACGGCCGCGGCGTTTATAATAAATAATGCGGTATCGGGCAGCGGCGGGGCAATATACGGATCGGGTTCAAATTTTTCATTTTCCGATGTCAGCTTTTCTTCAAACAGCGCAATGTCGTCAAATGTTGGAACGGGCGGCGCGGTATATGCTTCTTCCGGCGCAAATATGGATTTTAACGGCGTTTCTTTGTTTTACGGAAATTTAGCGTCACTTAGCGGCGGCGCGATTTATGCCAGCTCTTCGTCTTTATCTTTTAGCGGCAGCGCGCAGTTTTCTTTAAACAATGCGTCTGGCGGCGGCGCGATTTATGCCGATTCTTCGTCTTTATTTTTTAACGGCAGCGTACAGTTTTCTTCAAACCATGCGTTTAACGGCGCCGGAATTTTTGGTTCGGCCTCAAATTTCTTATTTAGCGGAAATACTGTTTTTTCAGATAATATCGCAAATATCTCGGCAGGAATGGTTCTTGAAAACGGCTCAAGTTCTACTTTTACCGGAACCGTTACTTTTGCTTCAAATACGGCTTATAACACGGCCGGCGCGTTTAGTTTAACTGATTCAGCCGCAAACTTTCTGAACTTCGTTAATTTATATAATAATAAATCCGAAAACTCTTCCGGCGGAGCATTTTCAATTACGAATTCTACCGTTTCATTTAATTCGGCAAATATAACAAATAATACAGCAAATAATGCGGCCGGGGCTTTCATTGCATCCGGATCAAGCATATCATTTTCCGGAGTAACAAATATAGTAAGCAATAAATCTTATGACGGGCATGGGGCTGTATCAGTTGCGCAGTCGGCGATGAATTTTAACAATACCGTCAATTTTACTTCCAATACCGCTTCTAACGGAAACGGCGGAGCGCTGTATGCCGAAAACTCAAATGTTAGTTTCCTGTCAGGATTATATTTTACGGGAAATTCGGCCGAAGGCATATCCGACGGCGGCGCATTATATGCCGTTAATTCAAATTTCGAATCTTACGGCAATGCGGTTTTTTCGCTGAATACGACAAGCGGGTCAGGCGGCGGATTGTACGCCGTACAGTCGACAATAACTTTTAACAGCGCGGCATTGACTTCCAATACTGCCGGTTTATTCGGCGGCGGTTTTTATGCGGCAGCCGGTTCAGCTGTTACTTTTTCGGGTAATGCCGATATTTCAAATAATAACGCTTTATCGTCATATGGCGGCGGATTTTACGCCGACGGTTATGCAAATGTAAATTTTGCATCCGGCGTGACGATATCCGGAAACAGAGCAGTGCGCGGCGCGGGTTTTTTTGCGGATAAAGACGCGCAGATTTTATTTTCAAACTCCGCATTGAACATACTGAATAATGAATCGTCCGAAAGCGGCGGCGGTTTTTATAATGACGGACATATCTATAATTTTAACGGAGTAACAACGATTTCCGGAAACAAAGCGGCGCAGTTCGGCGGCGGTTTTTATTCGACGGGCGGCGGAATAAATAATTTTCTTTCAAGTTCTGCGTTCAGCAATAACAGCGCGGCTGTCGGCGGCGCGGTGTTCTTGACGGGTAATACCGGAGTTGAAACGCAGGACGTTGTTTTTACAGGCAATACCGCTCATGCTCTCGGCGGAGCAGTATTTTTGCAGGGAACGGACTCTTTAAATATAGCGTCTTTTACCGTTAATACGCAGTATTTGTCTTCATTTTCAGGCAATAAAGCGGCGGGAACGTCAAATGCCATACATATAGGAAATAATGCTTTGGTGATATTCAATAACGCTGCAGGCTCCGTTGTGAATATGTATGACAATATAACCGGCGGAGATGAGAATTCAAATTTTGTTAACACCGGCGCCGGTTCTTTTTACGCGCTAAATAACAATATGAGTTTATTTAACTTTAATAATGACGGCAATTTTTATTTGAGCGATGCTTCAATGATAGTCCATTCGGATTTTATTAATACGCAGGGAGCTGTTTTTGATATGCAGGGTTCCGAGGGAAGCGTCAATGCCTTGAGATTAACCAATGACGGTAAACTTGTTTTTGGGATATACAATGATGAAACCAATTCTAAAATATACGCTTCGGATATTGTGTTAAACCAGAACGCGGAACTGGAAGCAAAAGTTCAGAATATAACGAGCGATGTTTTCAGGCAGAAAGTTTATTATCTTTTGAATTACGGCGGTCTTTCGGGAGAGTTTTCGTCATATACCGTCACGGGGATTGATCCGGGTTTAAATCTGACTTCCCGTCTGGAATACGGCGATAATTCCGATAACTGGATAAAACTTTTTATAAAAGGTTCCCTTGAAAGAACCGAATTCCAGAATATTTCGGATTTATCTTATAATGAAAAGCAAATATCCGTCGCTTATGACAAAATTTCAGCCTGGGCTGCGGACGATCTTGATATCGTAATAGCGACTATAGAGACGCTTGGCTCCAACAGAGAAAAGAAGTCCGCTCTTTTGCAGGCATCAGGATATTTTTTGGCAAACGCGATCGCTTCTCCGTCGGCAGTCTCTGAAAATATTGAGATTTACGATAAAATTAAAAACGGAAACGGATTGTGGGCGCAATATTCCGGCAGTGTAATAGATATTAACGGAAATGACAATTCAAAAGGAAGCTATAAAGATACAAGGAAAGGAATAACGGGCGGATATGACAGATATTTTGACGATAAGGACGCTATGCTGGGCATTTTCATGAAATATGATAATCACAATATAAAACAGGAAAAAAATACGGCTGAGATTGCCGGAATAGGCGGAGGTTTTTACGGCGGCATTATAAAAGAAAGCTGGGAAGTTAAATCTTTTGCCGGATTAAGATTTGACGTTTATGAAACCGAGAGAAAAATCCGTTTCGGCGGAATAGACAGAACGGCGTCCGGCGATTTTCACACGGTAAGAGGAACTGTTGATCTAGAAGCCGCGTTAAAAACGCAAATTTCTTCAAATCTTTTGTTAAAGCCTTATATGGGATTGGAAATGAAAGTCGCGGCTTATTCGGATTTTGAAGAAAAAGGAGCCGATTCTCTTAATTTGTCGCTGCAGTCCGGAAACTATTTTAGAAGCGCCGTCAGAACAGGTATGAGTATAGGCATGGAAAAATCAAAATATGTATGGTATGCCGGAGGAGAAGGAAAGTATCTTCTTTCAAATCCGGAGCCGTCCGTAGATTTAAAGTTTAAAAACACGGATGTTTCTTTTGATTCAAAAGGCGCGGAATACGGTAAAATTATGCTGGGATGTTTTGCAGGCGGTTCATATAACATATACGGCAATTTTGATTTATTTGCCAATACGGAACTTTTAGTTTCCGGAAACGAAAACGGTTTTTATGGAAATGCCGGAATCAGATATGCATTTTCTCTAAACACTGCAGCTTCAGCTGTAAGCCGGAAAGATCCCGGATCAAAGGAAGAAGCAAGGATAAAAAAACAGATTGAATTCGAAGAAAAAAAGAAATTGAAGGAAGAACAGGCAGCAGCGAATAAAGCTGCAAAACAGACAGCTCTTGAGAAAATACAGAGGGATGCAGAAAAGGCGGCTGAGGCAAGAACATTAAAAGAACAGCAGAAGATACGATTACAGCAGGAAAAGCGTGCTGCAGAAGAAGAGAACAGACTCAAGGATGAAGAACGTAAAAGACAGATTGCGGAATTAGAAAAAGAAAGGAATGAGAAACTTGAAGCTGAAAAAGCAAGAAGAACCCAGTTAGAAGCTGAGATAGCGGTTTTTGAGGCGCAGCTTGCCGAAGAAGAAAAAAAGAAAAATGCCGAAGTTGAAAGAATCAGAGCAATTGAAGAGTCAAAAAAGCAGACGGAAGCAGAGGCTGAAAATAAACTTGCCGAAGAAAAAAGAATAAAAGAAGAGCAGGAAAGGCAAGCGGATATAGAAGCGAAAATGAAAGCTGCCGAAGAAGCAAGAATATCGGAACTTGAAAGAAAACAAGCAGAGAACGAAGAAAAAGAGAGAATGGAAAAAGAAAAGGCTGAAGTGAAGAAAAAAGCCGATGAGGAAGCAAAAGCTAAGAGACAGGCAGAAGAATCTGAAAAACGGGCATTAGCGGAAGCAAAGCTTCAAGCGAAGAAAAAATCCGAAGAAGAAGCAAGAATATCGGAACTTGAAAGAAAACAAGCAGAGAACGAAGAAAAAGCGAGAATGGAAAAAGAAAAGGCTGAAGTGAAGAAAAAGGCCGATGAGGAAGCAAAGGCTAAGAGACAGGCAGAAGAATCTGAAAAACGTGCAGTAGCGGAAGCAAAACTTCAAGCGAAGAAAAAATCCGAAGAAGAAGCAAGAATATCGGAACTTGAAAGAAAACAAGTCGAGAACGAAGAAAAAGCGAGAATAGCAAAAGAAAAGGCTGAAGTGAAGAAAAAGGCCGATGAGGAAGCAAAAGCTAAGAGACAGGCAGAAGAATCTGAAAAACGTGCATTAGCGGAAGCAAAGCTTCAAGCGAAGAAAAAATCCGAAGAAGAAGCAAGAATATCGGAACTTGAAAGAAAACAAGCCGAGAACGAAGAAAAAGCGAGAATAGCAAAAGAAAAGGCTGAAGTGAAGAAAAAAGCCGATGAGGAAGCAAAAGCGGCTGAGTTAGTTAAAAAGCAGGCTGAAGAAGCGGAAAGACAAGCCGCTTTGGAAGCTAAAAGAAAAGCCGATGAAGACGCAAAAGCAATAGAGTCGGCGAAAAAGCAATCCGAAGATGCCGAGAAAGCGGCAATAGCGAAAGAAGCCGCGGAACTGAAACTAAAGCAGGCTGCTGAAGAAAAAGTACGCAAGGAAGAAGAAAGAATTCAAAAACAAAAAAAGAAAGAAGAAGAAGCGGCAAAAAAAGCTTCAGAGAAAGCCGAGAAGGACAAATTGAAGAAAGAAGCAGCGGAAAAAGCCGGATATAAATCCGTTCAAAAAGCTGCCGCAGATGTTTCTGATAAAGAAATCTCAAAAACCGAGGCCGCGGAAAAAATTGAAACTGCTTCCGGCTACGGTAAATCGGAAAACGTAAAGCTAAGCTATATATTTTATCAGAGTATGTTGTTTGCCGGCAGCAATCAATTTGATCTTACTCCTGGCGGAGTAAGAGAAGTTTGGAGAGCGGCCGGTGAGATAAAAGATTACATTGAAAAAAATCATAATGAAAAATTTAAAATTGTTGTTGAAGGATATACGGATTCCGGAGGCGGAGCGGAAATAAACAAACAGTATTCATTGAGAAGAGCCGCGGCGGTTGCCAATGAGATCACATACAGCGATATAAATTTCGATATAATCGAACCAAAAGGCATGGGAGCGGTCAATTTTATCAATAAGAATAATACTTTAGCAGCCGAAAACAGAAGGGTAGAGGTAAAATTAATATTGATACGCTAGGGTGCGTAATATGTGTCCACACCCCCCGGAAGACGCATGGATGCATAGAGACATGGATACATGGTAACGGATTAACAGCTATATCTGCTCCATGCCTCTATACATCCATGCGTTTGCGCATCTATACATGCCGCGATTTTTAAAAAAATCAAAAATATGCTATAATTACAGCTAATTTTAAAATAAAGTCATGAATGAAATATGTGAAAATATTCTTTCCATACGTAAAACAATTGATTCTGCAAGAAAGCGGAATGTTGATATTGTGGCTGTAACGAAAACTTTTTCTTATCAGGATGCGCTGCAAGCTTTGGAGTGCGGGATAGATCATATAGGCGAGAGCAAAATTCAGGAAGCTTTGCCTAAATTTGAGCAGCTGGGCGGCAGGCTGAACGGCATTACAAAGCATTTTATCGGGCATTTGCAGTCCAATAAAGCAAAAAAAGCCGTTGAAAACTTTGATTTGATCCATTCTCTAGACAGTTTAGACCTTGCGAAAGACATATCAAGGCATGCATGCAATGCCGGTAAAACGCAAAACTGCCTTATCGAGGTGAAAGTTTCGCAGGAAAAAACAAAAACAGGTATAAGACCGGAAGATATTAGCGGTTTCTACTCACAATGTTTGGAAATACCCGGTATTTTAATTAAAGGGTTAATGGTCATTACTCCTTTGAGCGGCAATCCCGAAGATTCGCGTCCTTATTTTAAACAAATTTACAATCTATTTGCCGATATTCAAAAATCGTTCGGGAAAAGCGGTTTCAGTATTTTGTCAATGGGTATGTCCGACGATTATAAAATTGCCGTCGAAGAAGGTTCGAATATGGTGAGGATAGGCTCGGCAATTTTCGGGAACAGGGATTATGGAACTAAATGATAAAACAATAGCGTTTGTCGGTTCCGGCAATATGGCGCAGTCCATAATAGGCGGAATAATAAACGCAAAACCTAAACTTATAGAACCTGAAAAAATAATATGCAACGATATTGTGCCGGAAAAACTTGACGCTCTCAAAAAAAAATACGGCGTTTCGGTTTCTTCGGACAAAAACAAAGCGGTCTCCGCTGCGGATATAATTTTTTTAGCCGTAAAACCTCAAAATATGCCGCAGATCTTGCAGGAAATAAAATCTTTTATAAAAAGAAAATCCTTAGTGATTTCCATTGCCGCCGGAATAAGCACGAAATTCATTGAAGAAATTTTAATAAAAAAAATTGCCGTTATAAGAGCTATGCCCAATACTCCTGCTTTGGCTGGCCTCGGCGCTACGGCTTTGTGCGCCGGAAGATTTGCGTCGGCAGATAATTTGCAGACGGCTAAAGATATCTTCGGCGCCGTAGGCATTTCCAGAATTATGGCGGAAGATAAAATTGACGCCGTTACGGCGCTTTCAGGTTCGGGTCCGGCATATGTTTTTTATTTATGCGAACTTATGCGGCAGACCGGCGAAAGTTTAGGGCTTGATAAAGAAACCGCGAAAAGTTTTGCCGTTCAGACTGTGTACGGCGCGGGGGAGATGCTTGCTAAAACCGGTATAGACGCGTCGGCATTAAGAGAAAATGTTACGTCGCCTAACGGAACAACGCAGGCGGCTTTAGAATATTTTAAATCTCAAAATCTTTCGGATATCGTACGTAAAGCCATGGAAGCTGCGGCGCAAAGATCGAAAGAGTTGAGCAAATAGGGGGGCTCGGAAATGATTATAAAAGTAAGAGTGATACCTAATTCAAAAAGGAATGAAGTGGTGAGCAGGGTGGGGTCTATCTTAAGGGTGAAAATTTCCGCTCCGGCGGTTGAAGGCAAAGCCAATGAGGAGCTTTGCGAATATTTATCGGATTTTTTTGACGTAAAAAGGTCAATGGTATACTTAAGAAAAGGCGAACGCGGAAGAGAAAAAACGATTGAAATTTGCGGCCGCTCGGAAGAAGAACTTGATAAGGTGCTGGATACGGTACCGTAAAACGGCAATTACGAATCAACGGCGAACGGCTTTGATGTTTTTTATTCGTAATTTGTAATTGGAACGAAGGAACCGCCGTAATTCGTAATTTTTTTTATTGAAGGATAACAAATGGATAAAGCAAGCGAAAAAGATTATTCAAAAACGGTGAATTTGCCGAAGACGGATTTTCAGATGAAAGCCAATCTTCCCCAGAGAGAGCCGGCTTTTATTGAAGAGTGGGATAGAAATAAAATTTACTTTCAGATGCGTGAAAAGAATAAAAATAAAGAAAAATTTATTTTTCATGACGGACCTCCTTATGCCAACGGGCACATCCATGCCGGAACTGCGTTAAACAAAATTCTTAAAGATTTTATCGTGAAATATCGTTCAATGTCCGGAAATTACGTTCCTTTTACGCCGGGATGGGATTGCCATGGGCTTCCGATAGAAACGCAGGCTTTAAAAGAATTAAAAACGGATAAAAATAAAGTCGACAGACTTGTTTTCAGAAAGCAGGCCGCAGATTTTGCAAAGAAATACATGGACATACAAAGAACCGAGTTTAAAAGGCTGGGGACTCTTGCCGACTGGGAAAATCCTTATTTGACTTTAGACCCGAAATATGAGGCTTCAATAGTTAAAGTTTTCGGACAGCTTACCGAAAAAGGATATATATACCGCAAGAAAAAACCGGTTTACTGGTGTCCGTCGTGCGAGACCGCTTTGGCTGATGCGGAAGTTGAATACGCAGACCATAGCTCCGACTCTGTTTTCGTTAAGTTTAAAATAAAAGAGCTGCCTGAAGCTTTAAAAAGCAAAAAAGCGAAGCTTAATGATTATTCGATTCTCATATGGACGACCACTCCCTGGACTTTGCCCGCCAACGTAGCCTTGGCTTTTAACGGCGAAGCCGATTATATAGCCGCCGTTTTTGAACTTGAAGACGGAAGAAAAGAAAAAATAATAACGGCGCAAGCTCTGGCGGAAAATGTTAAGGAAAAAATAAAAGCTAAAAGTTTTACAAAAATAATGGAAGCTAAAGGGGTGGATTTTGTAAACATAAAATGCCAAAACCCCGTTGTCGAAAGAGAGTCCGAAGGCATACTTGCGGATTTTGTGAGCATGGAAGACGGCGCAGGAATAGTTCATATAGCTCCCGGACACGGGCAGGAAGATTATCAGGCAGGGCTTGAATACGGGCTTGAAGTCATATCTCCTTTAAACGACAGAGGGCAGTTTACTAAAGAAGTGCCTGAGTTTGAAGGACTAAATATTTTTAAAGCAAACGGCCTCATAATAGAAAAACTTGAAAAAGAGGGGAAACTTCTTGCCAAGATGAAAATCGACCATTCGTATCCTCATTGCTGGAGATGCAAAAAACCGGTAATTTTCCGCGCTACTCCGCAGTGGTTTATGGATATTGAACATGAAAATTTGAGAAAAAAACTTTTAGATTCCGTCAAAGAAGTTAACTGGATACCGAAATACGGCGAGAACAGAATAACCGGCATGCTTGAAAATCGTCCGGACTGGTGCTTAAGCCGCCAGCGTTTATGGGGCGTTCCGATACCTGTGTTTTACTGCAAGGACTGCGGCGAGGCTTTGATAGACGCCAAAATAATATATGCGGTGTCCGAAATATTTAAAGAGAAAGGTTCCGACGCGTGGTTTGAGATGAACGCGGAAGAACTGCTTGACGGCTCAGGCGCCAAATGTCTGTCATGCGCGGGAAGCAGCTTTAGAAAAGAAGAAGATATTCTTGACGTATGGTTTGATTCCGGAGTTTCTTCCGAGGCGGTTTTATCAAGCGGCAGCTATGAAGGGCTGGAATTTCCCGCGGATTTATATCTTGAAGGAAGCGACCAGCACCGCGGATGGTTTCAGACTTCGCTTATTCCGTCGGTTGCCGTAAAAGAAACCGCTCCGTACAGAAACGTTTTGACGCACGGATTTGTCGTAGACGGTCATGGAAAGAAAATGTCTAAATCCGTCGGAAACACCATACCGCCGGATCAAATAATAGCCAAATACGGCGCTGACGTTTTAAGGCTTTGGGTCGCTTCAAGCGATTACAGGGACGACATAAGAATATCCGACGAGATACTTAAAGGATTGAGCGACGCTTACAGAAAAATAAGAAACACTGTAAGATTTTTGCTCGGAAATATAGGCGGTTTTAATACGGCGCAAGCAAAATCTTTTAAAGATATGCGGGAGATAGATAAATATGCGTTAAGCCGTCTTCAGGATTTAATAAACCAGTCGACCGCGGCGTATGAAAGTTATGAATTTCATAAGTCAGTGAGTTCGGTGAATAATTTTTGCGTAGTATTTTTGAGCGGTTTTTATCTGGACGCTTTAAAAGATTCTCTTTATTGCGATACGCAGGACAGCAGCGCGAGAATAAGCGCGCAGTCCGCCATGTTTGAAATATGTTCCGTATTGATAAGGCTTATTTCTCCGATACTGTCGTTTACAAGCGAAGAAGCGTGGAGAGAAATAGTTAAACTCGCTCCGGATTTGCCTAAGTCTGTATTTTTAACCGATTTTCCTCAGCCCGACAGCAAATACATACTTGAAGCGGAAATACTGGAAAAATGGGAACTCATCCTAGGCGCGAGGGAAACCGTCATGGCTGAAAACGAAAAGCTCAGACAGAATAAAATTATAGGTTCAAATTTGGAAGCGGCGTTAAAAATAAAGTACGGCGCAAAATATGATAAGGCTTTTGAAGATAAAGATCTTGTAAAACTCGCGCTTGGCAGCTGGGATGTGGAATTTGTAAAAGACAAAGGCGAAAGTGGCGGAGACGACGCTCTTATCGTAGAGTCTTCAAAATCCGGTTATAAAAAATGCGTGAGATGCTGGAGACATATATTCGGAGTCGATGAAAACGGTTTATGCCCGAGATGTGCAGAGGCTTTGAAATAATGAAAAAGCCTGTAATTTTAGCCGGTATTCTTTTTATTGCCGATCAGATCACTAAAATTCTAATAAGCGTTTTTGTGGCTTACGGAAGTTCAATAAAAGTCATTCCGTTTTTTGATTTTTTCAATATAACAAACATACGCAATACCGGCGTCGCTTTCAGTTTTTTTCAGGGAAGAAATTTTCTTCTTTCCATTTTTACGGCAGCCATTCTTTTGTTTTTTTGCGTATGGCTGTATAAAAACAGAAACGGGGTTGCAAAATTTCAGTTTTACGCCTTTTGCCTTGTGATCTCAGGCGGTTTGGGAAATTTAGCGGACAGGATTTTCAGGGGCGCGGTTGTTGATTTTCTGGATTTCGGCATAAACTCTTTAAGATGGCCTTCATTTAATGTCGCCGATTCATGCGTATGCATCGGCGTATCTTTAGTAATAATCGACATGATAAATCCCGTTTTTAAAAGGAAGAAGGTTTAAAATGTATCCAACGCTTTTAAGTTTCGGCGGATTTACGGTTTACACATACGGTTTTTTTGTCGCGCTTGGATTTTTTGCCGCCACTTTGTACGTCTCAAAAACTGCAAAACCGGATATTATTTCACAGGACAGCCTCTACTCATTATTTTTGTATGCCATAATCGCGGCGATAGCCGGCGCAAGGCTGCTTTATGTTTTGACGAACCTCGGGGAATTTGTTAAATCGCCGCTTGATATTTTTAAAGTTTGGCACGGCGGGCTTGTTTATTACGGCGGCTTTATAGTCGCTGTTTCATATGTCGTATGGTATACGAAAAGAAAAAAAATACTTTTGTCGCGCTTAAGCGACGCGATAGCTCCGGCGCTGGGATTAGGTCATTTTTTCGGCCGTATAGGATGTTTTTTTGCCGGATGCTGTTACGGGAAAGTTTGCGGGCTTCCGTGGGCGGTTACATTTAAAAATTCCGACACTTTGGCATTGCATGGAGTTCCTCTTCACCCCGTACAGATTTATGAAGCTGCCGCGAATTTGATAATTTTTATAATACTGCATCTCTATAATAAAAAAGAGCATCTTGCCGGAAAAACTTTTGCCTTATACCTTATAATATACGCGGTTTTAAGGTTTATATTGGAATTTTTCAGAGGCGATTACAGAGGCGCCGCTTTTGCCGGACTTTCCATAGCGCAGGCGGTTTCCGCAGGTTTACTTATAATAGGCATAACAATAATTTATCGGACAAATAAAAAATGGAAGAAAAAATAAAGAAAGGCGCATCTGAAAAATCCGCCCGTGCCGTCATTGCGAACGCGCGAGGCGCGGAAGCGATCCATGTTCTTTTTGAAGGCGCCGAAAGAGAAAGAATGGATTCTTTTCTAGCAGGCCGTTTTCCAGATTATTCCCGTTCGTATTTTCAAAAGCTGGTGCATAATGATAAAATATTTGTAAACGGAAAATCCGTTTTGCCCAGCTGCAAGCTTAAACAGGGCGACGAAATAAGCGTTATATTTGAACAAGAAGAAGCTTATGACGGCATAAAACCGGAGAAGATAAAACTTGATATCGTTTATGAGGACAATGATATAATTCTTATAAACAAGCGTCCCGGAATAGTCGTGCATCCTTCATACGGGCATCCGTCCGGCACTCTTTTAAACGCGCTAATGTACCATGCCAAGGGGAAATATGTTCCTTTTATGGTTCACAGGCTGGACAAAGACACATCCGGCATAATAATTTTTGCTAAAAATGAAAAAGCGAAAATAAGCATTTCAAAACAATTGCAGAAAAGAACCGTGAAAAAAATTTACTATGCCGCCGTTAAAGGCACGATCGTTGAAAACAGGGGAAGGATAGAAGCCCCTTTGGGCAGATCTCCGGAAAACAGAAAAATCATGACGGTTAATCCGTCTGCCAAAAAAATGGCCATAACCGAATTTAAAGTAATAAAAAGAAAAAGAGACTGCACTTTGACGGAAGTAAGAATCATAACCGGAAGAACGCATCAAATAAGAAGCCATATGAAGTACATTAATCATCCGGTCATCGGCGACGCGCAATACGGCGGCCCTGAACGGATCGAAGATAAAGAGTATAAAAGACAAATGCTTCATGCCTATAGCGTAACTTTTACCCACCCCAAAACATGCAAAACGGCAGAATTCCACGCCGAACTTCCTTCAGACATGAAAGAAATTTTCAATAAAGGCGATGCATAGTAACGGCGCCCACACCATTTTAAATTTTTGCTAGTCGTATCTATTCTCTGTCTCTTTCTTATGCCGCGGCAAGCATTGCTTTCATACCGGACATTGTGTATTCTTTCTTTGGGTCTCTTTTGTTTTTAAGGCTGTCGATGATATCAAAACCGTAATAATCTATCATTTCTATAACGCTGTTGACATTTTTGGCTTTCTCCGTGCCTTTTGCTTTTTCAGAGAGAACATTCTCTTGCGCAAAACCTATTATATTTTCGTTTTTCAGAGCGTGTCCCAAACTTTTTTGAAATGCGTCTATATCAATTGTCTGGTCAGTCGCATATCCTTCATTTGCCAATTCTTCGCGTAAAACAAGCATTTTCCCAAGTGTCCGCACCATTCTTTCGTCTTTTAAGGCATTGCCTTTGTTTTTTATATAATTTGCCGCCAATATCATTTCTGTTAACGCGTTTCTGTAGGCGGTTTTAACGTCTTGCGAAATGTTGGGATTTTTTAATATCTCTAAAGACATTTTGTCTATCGCTTTATTTGCGTCTGATATTGTTTTTGCTTCAGGTAAATTTTCCAACTTCATATTGTACGCTCTTTTTACCGCCTCGTTTATTCCTATGCCGTCTAAACTGATGTTAAAAAAACCTGACAGCCATTCAAACGCGTCGCCTATTTTATTTCTTGCGGTGTTGAAAATTTCTACAAGCGTATCCAATTCTATAATTGTATACCCGTCAAATCTGGTTTTTAAATCTTGGGCGCTTTTTGCCTGTCTTATTTTAATAAATTCTCCCGTGTACAAATCATATAAACTTTCATTGTTTATAATTCCGCTAAACCCTTCTTTTGCATATTCAATACCGCTCCTGTTTCCTATAATATAAACTTCTATGCCCAGACTGTGTAAATCGGACATGGTTTTATTATTATTTTTAAGCGCTGATTTTAAAGCGTTATGCGCAAATCCGTTGTCTTCTACGACAATTCTTTTTGCGGAATATTCACTTTGATTGACTGTGTCATTAAGGATATCTTCAACGCGTTTTTCGTTTGAATTTATCAAAGATATCAATTGCAGTTCTGCCTGCGCGGCGCGTCCGATCCTTTTTTCTTCCGTTAAAGACGCTATGTATTCATTAATGCCGCTCTCCATGCCGTTTCTGAAATCTTCGTAACCTACGTTTATTATGTCTCCGTCAAATTCTTTTATGTTTTTATTGTTTTCATTCACAACTATGGAATCAATGCTGATGTATTTGCCTTTAACTTCCGTAACGTCTTCCACGGCTTTATTTAGCGTTTCGCTTAACTGCAATGTTTTTATTATGTTCTGCGTTTCAACTCCATTGGCGGAAAATACGACATATTTGCGCAGTTTGCTTTTTCCGTTTATCTCAGCAGTATATTCCTTTGTTTGCATATAAATCTGCCTGCCGTTTACTTTTAATCCGGTAGGCGTACCTTTCGATACAGTATTATTTATTACAAATAATGCGGTATTATCGGAAAGCTGCATATTTTTTATCGCATCTGCATTTTGAACAGAATCTTCCATAAACACAGCCGTTGCCTGCGCAGAATCGCTTGTTTTGAAAAGTGACGCTGCAAACAAGTATAAAGCTTTTGCCGCAGCGTAACCGGCAATTTTTGCAAACAGTCCCGCTAGGATATCTTTTATGTTTTGGTATTCTTGTCGTGCGGCTTGTATTGATTCTAATTCATTAATATCATAATCCATCACAAAGGCGGTAATAGGTCTTACTTGAAGAACATATACATATCCGTTAACAATTGCGTATTCTATATCAACGGGATATCCAAAATAGTTTTCTAAAACTCCATATACATTAATTAACGTATTTACAAGTTCATCGCTTAATACTCTGCCCGATTTTTCATTTTCATTAAGCAAAGAAGAGATTGTCCCTCCTTCTTTGCCTCTTGAAACTATTTTCGTTATCCTTTCACTTGCCCTTGCTTTTCTGTATATATTTATGCTGCCTGCCGTTATTCTGTCCGTAGCTACTATTCCCTGAACAACGCCTTCTCCCAATCCATGAGCCGCGTCTATTATTTTATTTCCGGTGTCATCCGTTATAATTGTTCCGGATATTTCAGGATTTAACATTTCCAATATTAGTGCTGCCGGTTCCACAAATATTTTGCTGCTATACATATATTCTAAACTTGCAGGGCTGAAAAAAGATGCCAAAACTACTTTGAATTTTTCATAGACATCGTCTTTTGGCACGTTTAACTCCGAAGCAGCTCTGCCTGCGAATGAATATTTATTTCCATCTTCTCCTATTCCAGACGAACGTACTGCATAGTTTAAATCTGACAAAAATTCTTCTATTCTGCCTTTAAAAGCCTGATTGTCATGTGCATCTATTAATGCGGCAATAGCGGCGCCTAATTCATAAATTTTTTCTTTATTCCCTTCTTCAACCGCATTTTTGAATTTTTCTATTTTGTCCTTAAAATCGTTAAGCATGGCGTTATCATTCTCAAAAAATTCATATATAGCCGTTTTTGCCACTCCTATTCCGTCTAAAACTTTTACTCCTTTTATTCCTTCTAAGAGTTTGCTTATTGATCTTACGCCGTCCGTTTTTGCTCCGAAATCAGATTTAACTCCATGCGCCATATCTTTAACTTTCAAAATACTTGACTTTGTATTTTCTGCGGATGAAACTATTTTATCCAAATCATTAACAATATGTTCAATTCCGTTATGATTGAAAAAATAATTCCAAAATTTTGCTTTACCCGACATTATCTTGGCTTTTTCAATATCACTATCCGTTATTTTTCCCGTTTTCTGCTTTCGAATGATCTTTTGCGCGTTTTGTTTAAATTTTTTCGCTTGTTTTATAACTTCAGCGCCAAACCCAGCTTGTAGATCCGATAGTTCTTTCATATATCTTAATTTTTTGTCGCTTTCCGGTAAATCCAAAATTTGTTTTTGCGCTTTTAATATTAAATTAAAAGCCGTATACATATCCCTGTTTTTAATGCGGCGGGCATTAGCTATATCGGTTTCTATTATTTTCAAAACTTTTACGGAATTATCTATTTTTAATAAATTGACGTCTTCTAGTATAATGCTTCCCGTAGCCGCGTCTATAGACAATGTCTGACCTTCTTCCAATACTATTTCTATTTCTTCGGTTTCGATTATTCCGTTATTAGGTTTTTTGTTTTTCACAGGCGCATTATAAGTAATTACAAATTTTCCGTTTTTCCATTTACCGCTTACTAATACGGCGGGAGTTCTTTTTTCGCGGGAGACTATTGACGCGTGGCTTGTAGTCCCGCCTTTTGTAAGCATAATGGCTCCCGCTTTTTCTATCGGTTCCGTGTCTTCGCCGGGCCTCATCTGTTCCATTATCAATACGGAATTCTTATCGGCCTTTTTCTTATCGTATGTAACTTTTACTGCTTTATAACCGCCGTCCCCTGAGGAAACGGGTATGCCTTCTATTTCTTTAATATTTTCATCTTGCATAACGCTATCTTCGGACAATTCCGACATTGCCTGAATGAACTCAGAATGCTGTTTTATTGCTTTTTCCGACAAGTTAAGGTTTCGTTTTATAATATTCCCTTCGGCTATAAGCAATTTTGTCAATTCTTCTGCGGTCAAAGGGTCTCTTTTTCCTTCCAAATCAACAAATTCACAAAATGCGAATTGAATATCTTCGCTGTTTTTACGCGCAAATGCTTTAACTGACAAATATCCTTTTTTAGTTTTTAGCCTCAGCATGCCGCTCAAAGCATTTAAATTTCCTTTAAAAGCCTCAGTTTTAAAATTAAATTTATCAAACGGCATATTGTCTACAATAGCGCCTGCGCTAAAAGCTTGCGTTTCATTATTATTTACAGCTGAAAGTATACTTAACCCAGGGTTATAACTCGGATTAATTTCTAAAATGCCGCTTATAGGATTTACACGTATTCTGCCTTCAACAAGCCTCCCTGTTATTTCGGAAGGATTCCTTAATTTTCCTTCTATGCCGAGATATTCATAAATTTCACGGTCCAATTCCGCAACATTTTCACTCAACAATTTTTCAACATTTTTTACGTTTTCATTCCATACATATTCAAACGAAAAGTTATCATTCATAACTTTTAAAAAACTTTCAGGCATTTTTTTATCAGGATCTTTCATATTTGCAAAATCCGATATAGATAAATCCGGAACGTACAATTTATTTATATATTTTTTCAGAGGTTCTCCTTTATATCTGCGAGGATTATAATCATTTTCCAGCAAACCGTCATTCCAATTTGAAGAACTGAGAATTTTCGTTATTAAATGAAATATTTTCGCATATTCATTTATTAAATCATTGACATTTTCAGCGCTGTATTCGGCTTGAAAACTGGGAGCAACTTTTATTGTTTTATCAGCGCGTCTATTTTCATAATTTGTAATTGTAAGATTCATATATCTTGCAAATAGAGAAGCCAAATAAACAACTCTTAATCTTGAGCCGTCTATCCTTGAGATGTCGTTAAAACTAACTTTTACGCCGCCTTCGGGAGAATTAATATCTATTAAAACATCAACACTGTGTTGACCTATAAACCAGCTGTATATAAAAATTCCGTTTTTCATTATTATCGGAGTCTGGCCAAGCGACATAATTGAGGAAAGCGCCGATAGAAACTCTAAATTTCTGTCATCCAGTTTATCCGAATAGTCAAAAGCTTTTAATTTAATTTTATCGCCTTCTTTCACGATTATTTTTCTCGCGTCAGAATGAGTATCATCTTTATTTTCTCTTGCCGCCGTGAAATCTAAAACGGCAGTTTGATGAACTGCGTTTATCAGCGTATTTAATTCCGTTATATCTGAGATAGATTCTTTATACCATTGAGATATTTCCTGGTGTTTGGCTATTGTATCCTGCGAAATGCCTTTTTTCAATTCAGCTTCAATTTTACTCAAAGCTTGTTCCGCGGCATTAGCATGTTCTTCATTTAACATCCTTAAAGCTTCTATCATTTCACGCAAGCGGAATACTGCGTTTAACAGTTTTCCGTCTCTTAATTCAGCTAAAGCAAGCATATTCGTTTTTATTACGGATAAATAATAATCAAATTTTTTAAAACCTTCCGTTTCAGACAGATTGTCTTTTTCTTCAACATTAAACTCTGTTTCGCTTTTAGAAGTTTTGTATTGCTGAGGTAAATTTTCCAATATTTCCCAATAATCGGCGCTGTAATTATGCTGTTCGAAATCAAGGGCTAAATAATATAAACCCATACTTGAAAAAAAACTGCCGTATTCTTCCGGGCTTATTACCGCTCTCCATTGTTTCGGCATCAGTGCGTCAGCTTCATCTTTGGAAGTTATGTCTTGTTTTGTACTGTCTTTAGCGGCCAACATACTTGAAGAATATGTATATAGATTTCCTATGAACTGATGATACAATTCTTTCATCAACGACAATCCTTTTTGTTTATCTTCAATATACGCTGCAAGCGCAACTTCTATTATTACGTTTCTTAATGAATATGAAGAATCAAATGAATGTAAAACATCTTTCCAGAAATCAATGCTGCCGACAAAATTATTTTGTTTGACTAAACCGGACAATCTGTTCAAACTATCTATAAGAGATAACAATAATTCAAACTTTTGTTCGGGAATATCTGTTTCTTTTATAGCATTCAAAGAACTTATTATGTTTTCAACTCTGTATTTAGATTCTTTTTGAAAAACAGGCGGATATTCCAAAACATTAAATTTTGATTTTTCATCTTCAAAGCGTTCTGTTATTTTATCTATGCTTTTGTTGGTATTTGCTATTATTTCTGGAACTTTTGTAACATCAGTCTGGGCATGATACGTTGTATCGCCGCTTTCCGAAAGATCAAGCTTTGCTATTGCTCTTATATTTTCGGGGTTAAGATTATGTTTCCAATGGGTCACGGCATTGGCAATAGCCGCTATTGCCGCCGAGTACAAAATAGAAATATTTCTTGTAATCTCATTATTAAGGAGGCTGTCAATAACGCTTTTAAATACAATTTTTGCGGCTTCCAAGTCCGACATCCCGAGCAGATCGCCAAAAGGCCGTGTGGTAATCACATGCCTGTCCGTGTATTCGATCAGAAAAAGCATGGCAAATGTTAATGCGGCGCCTATAAAGAGCCATTTTAAGGTCTCTCTTTTGATTTTTTCTGTGCCTTCCATTCTTTTTGAGAAACTTCTTATGAGTCTTTCTTCTTTATAGTTTTGAAAAATCTCTTGATCAACAATGTCTGCTTTATCTTGGGCTGCTATATTGACGAAACTCTTTATGACTCTGTTACGTTCTCTCCATCCGGAGATATCTTGAGTTATTCTGTCAAAAAAATCCTTTATAATTTTCTTGTCTTCGCTTTTGAAGTGCAATAAAACAAAAATTTTTGCAGGCAGCAGGATCGTCCACGGGATTTCGACGATTGAAGTTATTGTTGCTTTTAATTTGTTCATGTCAAGCGTTTTTCCGGTAATAAAACGTATCGGCGCAAATAACAATAAAACAGTCCCCAAAATAACAGCCCGGGGAAGACTTACGGGCAAAAACCACCAAGGCAATGTCAGACTGCTTGCGTCTATATTCCGTACCTGATCATTCAAGTTGTTTAAAGAGTTTATTCTCTCAGTTTCTGAGGAGCCTCTTCTTAATAATGTCATTATCGTTGAACTCGCTTGGGCTATAATTTTTTCATCGTATTTACCATAGTCCAGCGCTGAAATTATCTGATTTATAGTTACTATCAGTTTATCATTTGCTACAATGCGACCGCCTTCATATTTTGCCGCTAACTTCGTGAGTTCTTCAACGGAATCTTGCAGGCTTGGAGTTTGAGTTTCTGCTGCGGCAGGCTGGAGCGCTTCGGCGGGAATGCTTATATCGTCAAAATTAGTAACCGGTCTTTCCTGTACCAGATAGCACTTGCCGCCGCTAAATCCGCCTTCGCTGTCTACCTCATACCCTCTGGTTTCCTTTATATAAGCTAAGAGGTCGGCTATAGTTTTTGCTCTGGCGTCTATATCATTATAAAAATTGAGCGCTCTGTGGTTTTGCTGTCCGTACGGAACAAGTTTTTTCATTGCAACGCCGTTTTCATCGGTTCTGATCATGTAGTCTTTGGGTAAAGATTCATACAATAATATCTCACCAGTATTCTTGTCTATAACCGCATAATCAGAAGGCACTGAACCGCCTACAATGCCTTCGCATTCGCCGTAAGTTATATTGACGATTATTTTATCGCCATGCGACATTGCGACAAAAGAAACATCAAAATCGATCCATTCATTCACAAGCACCGCGGGCATTACCACCATACCGTTTTCTGCCATATAACCCGTAGCCCTTTCAGAGTAAAAAGACATCCAGCATTCCTTCATAGATTCAAAAACGCGGGCTGCAGGCTGTTTTGTTTTTGAAACTCCCATGCCCGCAAAAGAATAATTTTTCCCGTCTTCGCCGATCCCCGAAGAGCGTATGGCATATTCTTTATTAGGATCAATGAACGAATTCAAATATTGCATAAATTCGGGATTTTCCGCTCCGGATATTAAGTCCCGAATCTCTTTGTTTAATGCATTTGCAGTTTTAAGATTTTTACGGTGGATGGCAGCTGCGCGCCTCTTGTTCAGCCTGTCAAAGGCTTCTAATTTTTTAGGATCAGCTTTTAAAAGATAACGCAAAGCGTCCGTGCTTGTGATAAAACCGTCCGGAACAATAACTCCTCCGGGCAAATCAAGAGAGAACATGTCGGCAAGTTTTGCGTTTTTTGAGCCGAATTCTTTTTCCGTTTCGTCAACGTCTTTTATATCGGTAAAACGTTTTATTACGTTTTCCAGTTTCAATGATTTTATCGGAGTATTTGTTATTGCGGCAGCGGCAGGCGCGGCAGGCTGGGCGGCAATTTCTTCAGAGGATCCGGATGTTTCGGCATAGACATATTCATTCTGTAAAAATGTTAGCAGAGGTTTCATGCCTTGCAGATCCGTTTTTAAATTATGAAAGAGATCGGGGTCTGCGCTTTGGAAATAAATATACTCTATTATCTTTTGCAGCAAAATTTTATCTTCGGAATGCCTTTTAATTGTTTTTACGATCAAGGAGTAATTATCGGACGCTATGTAGTTTTTCAATTGCGAGAATATTTCGGCTTCGGCAGCGCTGCCGGCACTGTGGTCTGTTAAAATCAAAGCCCCTCTTTTTGTGTCCAGCCCGACGCTTTCTCCATTTTTTAAAACTGCTTTTTTGCTTACGCTTGCTATAGCCTGCACGCCGTTTATGTTTCTAGGGCTGCCTGTCGTCTGGCTGTATGCTATTTCTAAATCTCCGTTTGCAAGAATCCTTGTGCCGTTTAATACTATTGAAGGTTTGCCGTATTCTCTTGTAATAATGCTGCAATGGCTGTTTATGCCGCCGCCAAGCGCAACTATGCCTGCGACCGCGTCTACCAAATCTTCATCATCGGGCGTCGTATAATTAACGACCCAAATTACATTTTTCAGCGCATTTTTATCTCTGTTAAGCATTTCTCTTAAAACGGTTCTGTCTTTGCTTGTGTCTATTATAAGATTGCCGGAAACAAATTCTCCGTTTACGGACGATATTATAAGACCCCGTGAGCTTGGAGTTTCTATTCTGTTTTTTTCACTTTCTTTCATAAAATCTTTTATCACTTCATATTCGCGCTGTCCTATTTTTTCTTCCGCAACATAATGTATGCCTTCTTTTCTTAAGATATCCGCCAAGTCTTTATTTGTCAAAGGGTTTCTTTTTCCGTTTTCGTCTATAAGCACTGCTTTTGCCGCTTTTATATTGCCCCATTTGCTCCTTATAAGTTTTACTGACAGCAAATTTCCGTCGGAAAGCTTAAGATGTCCGGTTTCGGCCGTATATTCTCCGACTACTCCGATCTCTTTAAATTTAAAATCTCTCTTGTCGATTATTTGATTGATTATCGCGCCTTGTTCTGCAAAAACAATTCCGTTATCCGAAGTAAAGTCGCGGGCGATCTCTCTTCTTAAGGGATTGAATTTGTTATTTTTGATCAATCTTCCTTTTGAATTTACCATTATTTTGCCGTCCGCCAGCGCTCTTTCTATCTGTTCGTCAAAATACTCTCTTATAAGCTTTCTATTTACCGGAGCTTCTGTCGGTATTTCAGCAAGCCCCAAAACTTTTAATTTTTCATTTAACTTATCGGCTATCGCGCGCATATCAATTTGCATGTGGGATAATCCTTCATTTTGCACAAGGGCGTTTATTGTGTTGTCAACGGAATCAGGCGCCGTGAAATCCGAGTAAAATTCGGGAGTTCTTGAACTGGTTCTCATTATCATTGATACTGCCCTGGCTATTACGGGAATTATATCCCTGTCTTCGTTTAGTCCCGAATCCTTGTTTAAGTTTGCCGTTATAACGATCATCCCCATATCTGCGTCAACGTCTGTTTTAACTTCAAAACCAAGATTTTCCAATACCTTGGTAAGGCGGTATGTTCTGCTTTTTCCAAGCGCTTGCGACGCGTGAAAATCCGTAAATGTCAAAGACACGCCTCTGTCCGTTTCTCCAAAATGAGCGATAACATTGGCAGTGTGCGTATTGCCGATCGCTTTGCTCCAAAACAGAGTGTCGTTGACAACGATAAAATCATCCGTATCTAAACCTCCGTCATAACCTCTGTTTGCTAACTCTTCAAAAAGCCTGATGATCTTACGGTCCATGCTCCTGTCGTTAGACAAAATATACGCTTTTAAATTATGCAGTTTTGACGTATAAGTTACGCTCGGAGCCTGCATTATGCCGCTGTTGTTTAGCACATAGTTTTTTACTTCTTGTTCGCTCGCCTGATGAACGCGGTTTATTAAAGCGTTCAGCCCTTTTACAAGTTCTAATCTGCCTGCGCCTGTTATAGCTTCATCAAATAATTCCCCGTGCCTTATATAAATCATAGTTGCTTTTGCTGTAAACTCGTCTAAACTTTGTCGGATTTCTTCCGCTCCATTTTTATTTATTTTGCGGTAACTGTTTATCATATTGTCAATGTAAGCGATAACCTTATAAAGATCGGGCAGTATTTTGATACTGCCGATACTTGATAAAGCCTTTCCGTTATCAGGCAATATTTCATGTATCAATATTTGGGCTTTCTGAGCAATATCTTTGGCCACATCGTCCATGTCCATATGCTGATAAGCTGTTTTGATATCGTTCCTTTTTATAAATCCGAAAAATTTTTCCATTACCCGGGCCGGCAAAGGCAAAGATATATGAAAAAACTCTTCGCCGGAAGTTCCGGAAGGGTATTGATACGTATCATAAGGGCTATCGGTTGCTTCCTCACTGGCGGCGGAAGTATCTTCTTTTACAGTCGCGGCATCTTGGATTTTATCCCGCTGCGCCATTTCCTCCGCTTCTTCTTGCGCCAAGCGCATCAGTTTATCAATGTATTGCGTATTTCCGCTTATCGTCTTTCCTTCTTTTCGTAATTTGTCTTCTTCTCTGGCCAGATCATTTAAATGGGTATATATTTTAGGAAGATTGTCATATCTTCTGGCCAGCATGTCGTAAACAAACCGTATCTGCACTAAACCATTGTCAATCATGTACATGTATAAGGGAGCATACCCTTTAAAGTTATATAAAAAGTCTCCTGTTTTCGCCTCTCCGTCAAGATTTCCTATGCGCTGCTCATTTAGCGCAAGCAGCGCGCCTAATATGGCTATTCTGACGTCTACTTTGGTATCAGGGATTTCTTCAATTATATTTTTTAAATACGGCAGCCATCTGCGTACTACAAGTAAATTATCGTGAGGGATCTCCTGCGCTTCGGCAAGTTTTTTGTAAACTCCGGCATAAGTACGCAAATTATTATCAAAATTTCTTTCGTCAAGATAGTATAACAGCTTTAAAGCGCTGTCTGTTACGGGAAACGAATAATCAATTATAAAACTCTTCAGCATATCGGGATTTACAAAAGATATGTAATCTATCCCGGCTGAAGAAACGCTGTCGGATCCGATTATTTGTTTATAAAGATCAATATTTTTTTCGAGCCATTCTTTTTTTATTTCGCCTTGGTTAATTTTATGAACAAGCCGTATGGATTTTGCGTTTATGGCAAAACCCTTGTTTTGTATATAGTTAAAAAGCTCAAAAGTACTTTCCTTAGACGACTCATTGAGTAACAGTTTAAGCAAAGAGGCAATGTTTTCAGTGTCTGTAAATAAAGGCGTTTGAGGATTTTCTTTATTCCATTTTTTATGCGGGGCAATGCTTGCTCTGGCAAGTTCTTTTATGATCGTGCTGTGATTAGCCGCTTCCAATGTGTGCGTAATTATGTAAACCAATCCTTCCCTGTATCTTTTTTGCGCATATTCCGTTCCGGTAAGGTAGCCTGAATGTTTTCTTAAAAATTTTCCGACAAGAGAAGAAGGCGCAAAATCTCCCGATAAAATTTGTTCCGCCGTAATTCTTCCAAGAGCCGCGGCTTCGGCTATTTTTGCTATAGTTCTTGCTTCATATTTCGGAGCAAGGATTTCTATGATGATCCTATTGTCTATTTCTTCTTCCGAAAGACCGTTTTGACGTCCTTCTTCCGCTATTTTGCCGCCTTCTTTTGTTTTGCGCGCCTTAGCCACGGCTTTTTGGCCTGATCCGGTGTTTTTGTAATAGTTCATCGTAGAATCCGCTGTTAATGACATATCCGTATATGACATTTCCTTGGTAAGGATCCTAATAGCCATGTTTGTATTTGTTTTCACGACAGATATAAGGTTAGAGTTATTTGCTTTATTTCGGGCTGCTTCCGAGGCTTGTAACGCATATTGCAGCAGTTCTATAGCTTTCTTAATTTCAGGCGACTCAACTTCAGATTTTTGCAAAAGATTCAAGAGCTGTTGAATAACTATAGTTATGTTTGTTTTTATGGCAGTTACGGAATCAGAATTATTTGCATTGGCGCGTGCTCGTTCCGAGGCTTGTAACGCGTATTGTAATAATTCTATTGACTTTTTGATATGTGAATCCGTTTCCATATCTTTTGCCGCTGCGGATTCAGTTTGTGTTGCTATGACTTTGGGTTGCTTTTCTTCTTCTGTCTGCGATATGATAGATTCGCTTTGAATCTGAGTCGTTGCTTGAATTTCATAAAGTCTCAAATCATCATAATCGGAATCAATGTAAAATCCGTTTGGAGTGTTAATTATGCTTATATTTTTTTTCACGACATTATTATATTTCAAATCGGTGATTGTATATTTGCCGCCTATAAGCTCCACATTGAAACGCACGGATGGATATTGATTTAAAAAATCAGCTTCAAAAACTGCGATTTCGCCTTGTTTAAAAGAAAATTCTTTGAATTGCGACTTCTTGTTTTCAAAATTTATGGAATTTATATCTTCGGCGGTAAACCCTAAAGCTTTTTGAGCCTCTTTAAGTTCTTTTAAGAGAGTTTTCTTTCTTGATTCATTATCTTCAGCGTCAATCTTCCTTTGAATAGATTCTATAAGACTGTCAAGCCTGCCCTGCTCGCCCGCGTTTATTAACGACATTTCAGCTTGCCCTTTTGTGCTGAAAGTCGTATTTATGCCGAAAATTACGCGGACGGGTTTATTTTGTTTATTTACGTTTTTTATTTCTTGAATTGCCTGCGGCCCGCCTCCGAAAGCGTATAGCTCGTCTATCAAATCGACAAATTTGTCGCTTTCTGAACCCCAGTCGCCGGCCTCCGCGCCTTCCCACGGGACAATTTCATCTTCAACATAATAGTAATCGCATTTTCTTATATCCGCGGGACATTCTTTTAAACCTGCCAAAGCGACAAGCCCCATTGTGGCAAGCCCTAACTCCTGGGCAATATTATAAACATTGTGCACGCCTCCAAAATCAGTCGCTCCGCACACCACTAAAATATTTTCTTTTCCGTCGCTTTCTATGAGTTCCGATAAATATTGCCTTATTCTGTCGTTTATGTCTTTATTATTTTCAACTCCTTTTGTAGTTCCTGAAAACGTTGTAAAGCCTGCTATTTTGCTGAATTTTCTTCCGTTAAAATCTTTTTCGGAAAGCTGTTTTTTACTTATTTCTCCGGGAAGCGTTTCTGATTTTGAACGAATGCGGTTTGAAACAGCTTCTGCGTCAACAACAAGTTTTTCATCGGTTTTACCTTTACTGCCCAGCATAGGAAGGGAAAAACGCGTGTCGGCATAAGGGGTTTCGATGTAAAAATATCCGTCTTCTGCGGGAGTTATTTGAATTTGATCTCTGGCGATATACAAAGTATTTATCACCGCATATTTTCCGTTTTTATATTCAATGTCAAAATATGCTTTTGGGACATCAAATAAAGTATGATAGGCGGGGAAAGGCGCTTCTTCAATTACTCCGACGGCAGACATAATTTCGCCGTCATTCAATTTGAGTTTGATGCGTTTTCTTTGAGTTTTTGCAAGCCCTGCAAGCCATTCTCTTACATTGTCTAAAAGCGGTTTTACGGGATAATAATCAAGTTTTTTACCGTCAAAAATATCAGAAGCGTTTTTGTCGCTAAAATAGCTGCCGTTATAATCAGAGGCTTCTTCATTCTGTTTGTATTCAGTTCCGGAAAATAAAGATTTACCCATTTCCTTTCTGAGCATTAATCTCTGCATAAAAGGCAGGAAGCGTTCATATGTGTCCGCTGGAATTCCGTTTAAGGATTTGCCAAAATAGCCTTCGTTTTCTATTTCGCTGACAGATCCGTTTTCAAAGTATATTTCCGCATTAAACAATAAAAGAGATATTTGTTTTAAAATTTCATATTCAATATTATTAAGCGCCGCAAGCGGATTCTGCAAACTTTGCAGATCAAACAAATTTCCTATTTCGTTCAATGCCAATCCGGGAATGCCGGCTATACTTTTTTCGATATTTTTGAAGTCAATATTTTGTATGCCGTTTAAAGGTATTTCTTCTCTGCTGCCGTTGTTTATGATGACTATATTACCGCCTTCGACGGAAATATTTGTTAACCCNGATTTATCGATTATCTCCGTTTGTATTTGCGCGCCGTTNAATCCCAAAGCATATGCCGCTTTCAATATTTTTACCGTTTGGTTTATGTCCGGAGTGTTTGACATCAAAATATAAGCCAATGCTTCCGACGGAAATTTTGCCTGTTCTTTTATTAATTCCGTGTACTTTGCCTGCGCTTTACTTATGTCCGTAGTTACATTTGGGGTTATGACTATGGACGATATTCCTTTTTGCGAAAGTAGTTCTTTTAAGCCTTCGCTGTGGTATCCGCCGGTGATTACTATTTTTATGTCGCGGGCGTTGGAGAGAATGTCAGAGACATTAACGGCATATACTTCGGCTTCCTCCGGAGCAGACTTGGCGGGTTTATCTAATATATTCGATAAGAATATTTTGTTTCTTTCGGTGTTTATGTCGTAATATTTGGTGAGTTCTGCAAAATCGACTTCCAGTTCTTTTAAATTGTCGTATGCGGCGTATTTGGCGTATATCGATAAAAATAAGTTTAAGTTTTCTTTGACATACAGCCAGTCGTCCTGCGTAAGAGAAGCGGTGAGGAAATCCGCAAAATATTTTTTAAAATCGGTAATAAAAGATATTTCCGCTTCCGTATTGTCATAAGAAAGAACGAATTTTATTTTTTCGATCAGCAAACGCTGCTCGCTTAATAAATCCACGGGGTTTAACATCTTTGTCAGCTCATTTATTGCGGCAAGCTTATTTAAGTTTACGTAGTTTGCCGCTATATCCGGATTTGCTTTTAAAAATGACGAAACAAACTCTATTACTCTTTCGCTGTCCTGAAAATTGTTCGTATCGTCAGCTAATTGCTTGTATTGACTGTAAGATATATTGCTTTTAAGAATTCCTATCAATGACTGAAGTTCCATTGCCGCTCTTTTGTCGTCTATTTTTTTAGAACTCTTTATCATGCTCAGATAGAATTGTATATTAGGATAATTGTCAAGCGTTATTCTTGTCGTATTATTGTAATTCGACGGGTTTTCGTTGATCGCGGAGACGTATTTTTCAAGCAGCAGATACAGTTTTGAATCTGATATTTTTTTGTTGTCGTATTTGGAAAGTATCCTGTTAAAACGTATATTTCTGCCGTTTGTATAAAATTTGTTTAAAATGCCGATTTCTTTGTTTGTTTTATCGATAATTTCTTCATATGCGGCTTTGTTGTTTTCTATATCGGCTAATCTTTTAATATTTTCTATGTGAATTTGTTTGTCTTCGATCCCTTTTACAATGACGGGATTTTTGAACGTCATAGTATAATATTCGCTTGCCGTTAAATCGCCGTTATCCAGAAGCTGTTCTATTATTTTATTTTTTAGCTCGGCATCTTTTACGGCGTCTATCCAGCTGACGTCTATTTTACCGTAACCGCCTTCGGTATAAACTCCCGAAACATTGTATTTTGAAGCTATCGAATCTATAATTTTCGAGATATTTCTTTGCGTGTCAGCGTGGGAGTGAAGGTCTTGAATGTTTACTATTAACGTATCGCTTTGGCTGTTAACCAGGCTTGTTATTTTCCCCTGCGACATCGGGATAATTGAGAAGAAATTGGAACTGTCAAAAGTATTGTTATCAAGAGGTGTAGCGGTATTGCTGATAATAGCGGCATTAACATTTGCCGTTAATGAAGAAAAACAAAAAAATACGGCCGTAAGCAACGAAATAAATTTTTTTAGAATTAGATTATTCATATAAAGCCTCCAATAAAAAAACATATGGTTTTAAACGGCTAAACCATATGTTTTTTTATTTTTATATATTGTAAAAAACTCCATCTTTTTCTAAAAGTTATCGCAAGCCACATCAATAGCATAAAATAAAAAGCAAAAAATGCCAATGTACTATTTAAAAATCCTGGGAGTAAATTATTTGTTAACGATCGGTCTCGGTCTTTTACTATAAATTTTTCATAAATGAGATTATTGGATTGTTTAACGGTTTGAATCTGGCTGCCTGAAACCGCGGCAATTATAAAATCTTTTTTTTCATTTTTGTTTGAATTTTTTTCATGTTCTTTTTTATTTTGTTTGTCTGAATTTTTATATAGACAGTTTACTAAATTGTCTTTCAGTCCTTTTGTAAGCTGAATGGGATTATAAGAATACGTTATTGTGCTGCCCACGCATGAAAATGCAATAAGAAAATCAAGCTTACTATTTAAAGTTATCGAATGCAGAGAAACGTTTAATAGTATGCTTAACAAAATACTGAAAGAGATAATCTTGATCTTCAATATTTTATCCATAAGATTATAGTATATATATACAATAAGTTTATTATTATTGCAAGCAGAACATATGTGAAAATTTTGAAAATATCATCAACTCTCTTGACATGGAATAAAATTGTTGTTAAAATAGCACTTATATTAATTGAGCGCTAAATAAGCTTGAGTGCTAATAAAAGAATCAAAGGATACTAATAATGCGGCAGGTGGCTCTTGAAGTTGTTAAAGAAAGAAAGTCTAAAATATTAAGCGCCGTTATACATCATTATATTAAGACAGGCAAGCCGGTGGGCTCAAATGTTTTAATTGATGAGTACGGCATTGAACTTTCTCCGGCGACCGTAAGAAATTTGATGGCGGAACTGGAAGAAGAAGAATTTTTAACGCATCCGCATACGTCTGCCGGAAGAATACCCACTGATAAGGGGTACAGGGCATATGTGGATTCTTTAATAAATCTTCAAAAATTTGCCGTTGAAGAAGAGGAAAGAATAAAAAGGGAATACGAACAAAAGCACAAAGAAATTGAGACGCTTCTTTCTGAAACTTCAAGAATTCTTTCCGGTCTTTCGCAGTATACGGGTTTTGTGCTTGCGCCGAAAGTGCAGTATAACGAAATCAATAATATAGAACTTGTGCAAATAGCTCCCGGGCAGCTTCTTGTAGTGCTTTTAACGCATACCGGAATGGTAAAACACAGAAGCGTTGAAGCCAGTTTGCCGCAATGGCAGCTCAGCAGGCTCAGAAATTTTTTAAATGAGAAACTCAGAGGCGTACCGCTTGCCGAGGCTAACAGCAGAATAGCTAATGAAATAAGAGAGTTCAGGCAGAATGAAGCCGAAATGTGCAAAATAGCGGAAGAGATCGGCAATATATTTTTCGGCATACAGGACGATATTTACATTGACGGCACTTCAAATGCGATAACCATACCGGATTTCAATGATTTTGAGCCGGTCAAATCGCTTATAAGGCTTAATGAAGATAAAGAAAAGCTTATACAAATAATAAACAATGATTTTGACAGAGGCGGGATCAGCGTAAAAATAGGTTCTGAAAACGCGATGGAAGAATTAAAAGATTTGAGTATTATAACCACGTCATACAGCGACGGAAACCGCACAGTCGGCGTTTTGGGAATAATCGGTCCTAAACGCATGCCTTACGATAAAATGATGTCTTTGGTAAGCGCGGTTTCCAAAATGCTCAACGAGGTGTTTAAAAAGAACGAGAAAGGAGGCTAAGTTGGAAGAGAACTTAAAAGAACAAAACTGCGGCTGCGAAGAAGATGCGCGCGAAGTGAAAATTTCCGAGATGGAAATTTTAAAACAGTCTTTTGACGAAAAGAAAAAGCAGGCTGAAGAATATTATGACCAGCTTTTAAGGCTTAAAGCGGATTTTGAAAATTACAGAAGACGCAGCGAAAAAGAGAAAAAAGATTATCTGGATTGGGGCAAAGAAAAAATTCTTTTAAAACAAATATCTATAGACGACGTTTTAGAGCAGGCTTTAAAAAGCGCAAAAGCCGGAGGGAAAGTCGAGGATATCATTGTCGGCTTGGATATGATAAGCAAAGAATTTGCAAAAATGCTTAAAGAAGAAGGCATTGAAGAAATAACTTGCGAAAAATTCGACCCGAATCTCTGCGAAGCCTTGGATACCGTAGAAAGCGAAGACGCCGAAGACGGCACAATTCTTGAAGTGTATCAAAAAGGCTATAAAATGAACGGAAAACTGATAAGAGCGGCGAAAGTCAGAGTAGCTAAAAAGACAGATTAAGTGTAAGGGGGACGGAGGAATTGACACGGTTGTTGGTGTAAATTGCTCCGTCCCACTGACACGCCGCAACAACAGCAGAGAAAAGATAATAGAGAATAGTTTAAACGGCAAAAGCAGTTAAACAAAAAAAATGCGGGCAAGACAATGTCGAGATAATGTAGACTTTGTCTCCCGCTTAAATAAAGGAGAAGTATCATGGCTAAAATCATAGGTATAGACTTAGGTACGTCAAATTCGGCGGCGGCAATAATGGAAGGGGGGAAAACAACCTTAATCCCGTCGGCGGAAGGCACGACGCTCGGCGGTAAAGCGTTTCCTTCTTATGTCGCTTTTACAAAAGACGGACAGCTTTTGGTTGGCGAGCCGGCAAGAAGGCAGGCCGTTACAAATCCGGAAGGCACGATAAGCGCTTTCAAAAGAAAAATGGGAACGGATTTCAAATATAATATCAACGGCAAAGATTTTACTCCCCAGCAGCTTTCCGGTTTTGTCTTGCAGAAAATCAAAAAAGACGCAGAAGCTTATTTGGGAGAGACGATAAGCAAAGCCGTTATCACTGTCCCCGCATATTTTAACGATAATCAAAGGCAGGCTACAAAAGATGCGGGCGCAATTGCGGGTCTTGAAGTGGTGAGGCTTGTTAACGAGCCTACCGCGGCATCGCTTGCTTACGGCATAGACAAAGTCGGCAAAGAGCAGAAAATTTTGGTGTTTGACCTCGGCGGCGGAACTCTTGATTGTACCATAATGGAAATGGGCGCAGAAGGGACTTTTGAAGTTCTTTCAACTTCCGGCGACACGCAGCTTGGCGGAACCGATATGGACAAAGCTCTTATCGATTATATTGCCGACGATTTCAGAAAAACCAACGGTATAGATTTAAGAAACGATAAAATGGCCGTACAGCGTTTGCAGGAAGCCGCTGAAAAAGCGAAAATCGAACTTTCAAACGTTTTAGAGACCGATATCAATCTTCCGTTTATCACGGCGGATGCGTCCGGTCCTAAACATTTGACGATGAAATTTACCAGAGCAACGCTTGAAAATTTAGTCCGTCCGATAGTCGACAGATGCAAAGGTTCCGTAGATCAGGCGATAAAAGACGCAAAACTTTCGGTAAACGACATAACAAAAATTATTCTTGTGGGCGGACCTACAAGAATGCCTATAGTGCAGAAATTCGTTGAAGATCACGTCGGTAAAAAAGTCGAACGCGGAATTGATCCTATGGAATGCGTAAGTTTCGGCGCCGCGGTGCAAGCTGCGGTATTAACGGGAGATGTCAAAGACATCTTGCTGCTTGACGTAACTCCGCTTACTTTAGGCCTTGAAACTATGGGCGGCGTAAGAACGGCTCTGATAGACAGAAATACTACTGTTCCGGCAAAACGTTCGCAAATATTTTCAACGGCGGCGGATAATCAGCCTGGAGTTGAAATCAATGTTCTTCAGGGCGAAAGACCCATGGCAAAAGACAATTTGTCGCTGGGAAGATTTATGCTTGACGGCATACCGCCTGCGCCCAGAGGCATGCCGCAAATAGAAGTTACTTTCGATATAGACGCAAACGGCATTCTGCACGTAAGCGCAAAAGACAAAGGCACGGGAAAAGAACAGTCGATTAAAATAAGTTCGTCAACAAAACTTTCAAAAGACGATATAGACAAATACGTAAAAGAAGCCGAACAATACGCCGGCGAAGACGCAAAAAGAAAAGAAGAAATCGAAGCAAGAAACGAAGCCGACAATTTAGTTTATTCCGTAGAAAAAAGCCTCAAAGACCATGGCGACAAAATTTCTTCCGACGAGCGCCTTGCCGTAGAACAGGAACTAAACGCCACCAAAGACGCCCTAAAAAGCAATGACACCGCAGCAATAAAATCCGCAAAAGAAAAACTAATGACCGCCAGCCAAAAACTAGGCGAAGCCGTCTACAAAGCCGCCCAGCAGCAGCAAGCCCAAGGCGCGGCACAAGGCCCGCAAGACGCCGGACAAACAAACAGCCAGCAAAACCCCGGCGGAGACAACGTAGTCGACGCGGAAGTAGTGGATGAAAACAAATAATTTATGATCAATGTGGCCAAGTGGTAGGGACGGGGCAATTGACCGCTTTTGAAATGAGGTATAAAATAAAAAAATGAGCAAAAAACGGGAAATTATATACGAGAAATGTGTCAATGGGACACATAATAGTTTAAGAAAAATGGCAGGTTTGCTATGCGTAGGCAGGGAACGGTCAAGGCAAGCTATGTCTGCAAAGGAATAAAAGTGGTCAATTGTCCCATGACTATAAAAGACAGTGCCGGAGGCGGAAACTATCAGACTATTGCCGCGGCTCAGTCGGCAGGAGCAGTAACCGTAAACATCGGACTTTTTATAAATACTGTCATATCGTTTACAATAGTAGCTTTTTGCGTTTTTCTTCTGGTCAAAGGAATGAATAAGCTGAGGCAGACTCCTACGCCTGCGCCGGTAAACACTAAAGAGTGCCATTACTGTTTTACGACAATACCGTTAAAAGCAGTCAAATGCCCAAACTGCGTATCTGAGTTAAAATGAAATAAATTTTTAGATGGGAGATGTTATAATAAAAAGTGTGGAGTTTGAAGAGTGGAGTGAACGGCAATGAAAATATAAAATATAAAAAGTGAAATATAAAATATTTCCAAAATTTTAGTCTTTGTCGTTTTTATATTTTATATATTATATTTTCCATATCTTCTGAGCATCTCAGCCTCCCAACTTCTCATCTTCCAAAAGGAGATGTTATGAAAAAAATTATGTTTTTTGCGGTGTTTTCAGTAGGATTTTGTTTGTTTTTTACGGCTTGTTCTGACAAAGACGATAAAAAACAAAATGTATCTAAACAGGCTAAAGAAGAAAAAGCCGAAATTGCAAAAGATAACAATCAGGAAATCTATAGTTTAGTTAAAGGTAAAGATCCGCAAGAATTGAAAAAATATGTGAAACCTCAAAATGTAAATCTTGTTGATAAAGACGGTAACAATGCGTTGTTAATTGCCGCAGGCGAATATAACAGAGCAGAAGTTATAAATATTTTAATAGAAGCCGGCGCAAATACGGAAATTAAAAATAATAAAGGTTATACGCCGTTGATGGTAGCGATAAGAAATACGAGAGCTGAGAATGCTCTTGCTTTAATAAAAGCCGGAGCAGACGTTAATGCCGCTTATGATAAGCCTTATGATAATGAGGATAAAACAACGCCTTTAATGTATGCCGTAAGCGATTCAATGGTCAATGAACCGAAAGTGATACAA
>WRNH01000013.1 GCA_009776745.1 Endomicrobiia bacterium
AGTAATCAATATAGAAAACGTAAATTTCAGATATTTTGACAATTCTTTGATAAAGGAGCCGGTAGATTTTGCAACGATAGACGTATCGTTTATTTCTCTTGATAAAATTTTGCCTGCGGCTTTTGAAGCTGTTAAAGACAACGGTTTTGTTTTGGCGATGATAAAACCACAGTTTGAACTTGAACCTTCGGAAATTAAAAAAGGCGTTGTCCGCGACGAAAATCTCAGGCAGAAAGCGATAAAAAAAATAAAAGATTTTGCTTACGATCTCGGCTTTAAAATAATTTCAGAAGCCGATTCCGGCTTAAAAGGCCCAAAAGGCAATTTGGAACATTTTGTTTTGTTAAAAAAATAAAATGGAAAATGGGATCTCCTCTATTGAAATAAAATGATAAATAGTGTAGGATTTGTATACGGCAGGAGAGAAAAAATGCCATGCGCGCAATACAATTAACAATAAAAATCATCGTTTATAAGGATAATGTTTACAAATTGCAAAACGCTATATTAAGTATATAGCGTTTTTTTAATATATACAAAATGGAGAAGAAATGAAGCTGTTAATAAAAATTTATTTCGCTGCGGTTTTGGCTTTTATAAGCGTAAACGCTTATGCGCAGGTAAATGTTAGCAGCTTTACTTATTTTCAGTCTCTTGTGACAGGCGTTTCCGGATTTGATATTCTGATGACTTCAAATATAATTTTTACGTCTAATCTCGGAGCGTCCCAGAACGGAACCATAAATGGCGGAATCTTTACATTGGACGGTTCAAACAATACGGGTTTTGTTCTAAACAACAGCCAGCTTGCCGTGTCAAACTTAACTTTTGAAAGCTTTAGCAAAACCGTTAATACCGTTAACAGCGTCGGCGGTTCTGTGTTTAATATATCTGACTCCACGCTTACTTTGACTAATGTGACAATACAAAACTCACAGGGTTTGGCCAGCCAGTCTAGAAATATAAGCGGCGGAGCCGTTTACGCGAGCAATTCAGCTTTATATCTTAACGATGTGACTTTTTCGTCAAATAACGTACATATCATTGGTGATTGGTCAGGAACAAGCGGCGGAGCCATGTATATTGAAAATTTTTCACAGGCAGTTTTCGGAGGGTTAACAACGGTTTTTGAAGACAATTATTCACGAGGTATGATTTACGGCTCCCACGGCGGAGCCGTGTATGCCGATAATTCCAGCCTTGATTTTAATGCGGTTAATACTATTTTTGCCAATTCTTTGGTTGTCATGCAGGACCGCGGAGGCAGCAATACTAATTGGGGACAAGCTTTTGGCGGGGCGATTTACGGCAAAAACTCCGTCATAACTTTTGCAAACAGCGTGAGTTTCAGCACTTCTTCGGCCTTTGCCGGAGAAAGAGAAAGCTTTTATGCCCGCGGCGGCGCAATATATGTCGAAAACTCAACGCTTACTTTTTCCGGTACGGCTATGTTTAATAATTCTTCAGCTGCAATATTATATACGTGGGACAGCGTTTATTACGGCGATGCGTCCGGCGGCGCGATTTATGCCGACAATTCCGTTATAAATTTTGCAAGCGTAACGTTTAATGATTCCAGCGCGAATGCGCAAGCGCCAAGCAGCGCTTACGGCGCTTTCGGCGGAGCATTATATGCTGCGGGAAACGCAGCTTTAATAAACTTTAACGGTCCGGCATACTTTACTTTCAATCAGTCGGTTTCATCAGGAGGTGCAGTATCAAACGGCGGCGCAATATATTCCGCAAACGGAGCGCAAATTAATTTTTTAAATGAAAGCGTTTTTATAGGCAACAATACGTTTGGTTCAGGCGGGGCAATATATAATAACAATAACGGAGACATTAATTTTATAAACAGTGCGGTAATATTCAGCAGCAATACGGCTTATCAAGGCGGAGCGGTATATAATGGAGGCAATTCATTTGCGGATTTTGCTTCGTCATTGGTAAATTTCATAAACAATAGCGCGGATATAGGCGGTGCCATATACGCGTTCAACGGTTCAAATACGAATTTTGGCGGCGGCGAAGTAAATTTCCTAGACAACGAAGCCGGCGATAAAGGCGGAGCATTGTATATATCCGGCAGTGCAATAATATTTGATACTGACGGAGGGACGGTAACGTTTACGGGAAATAAAGCCGGCGGCAAACCAAATGACGTATATATGGATGCCGGCGCGCAGTTAAATATAAGCGGGAGCAATGCGATAAAATTTGAAGGCGGAATATTAAGCGATACAAGCGGTACTGGGATAGAAATAAACAAAAGCGGGACGGGAGCGATGTATTTGGGCGGAGAAAACCAAGTGTGGGGAGATTTTAACATAAGCGGCGGCGATATAGTGATGCTTGCAAGCGCGACATACATGGGAAAAGCGCTGGAACTTGGAAGCGCGAGCGCATTGGATATGCATAATGCAACGGTGAATAAAGTGGAAGTGAACGGAAATTTTGAAAGCAAGACGGATTTGAAAATGGACATATTTTCAAACGGAGACAATGATGAGATAAAAGCCGGCAGTGCGGTTATAAACGGGAACATAGACATATTTGCGGGTGTCGGGACATACAATAATAAAGAGTATGAATTGATAATAACGAGCAATAATTTGACGGGGATATTTATAAGCAGTTCAATAAACAGCAGAGGCATAAATTATGAAATAAGATATGGCGGCGGAATAGTGAGGCTGATAGTAGATGGAATTGTCAGAACAGATTTCGGAGCGCTAAAGCCGTTGACATATAATCAGAGCCAAACGGCAAGCGCATTTGACAAGATGTCCGTAAATCCCGGAAATTGGGGAACAATATTGACTGATATGAAGAGCAAGCTTGACAGCAATACGGCATCCTCAATAGCAGAAGTAAAAAATTTTCTTGCGCAGACGTCGGGATATTTTTTGGCGAATGTGATAAGAAATATTGCTGCGGACAGCCCGAACAATGAAGTGTACGATAAAATCAGAGGCAGAGATGCGGGGATGCCGAGAGGCGAAGTAACGAATAACAACAGCGGATTGTGGGTACAGTTGAAAGGCGGGGTGGAAAGTTTTAAGAAAGACGAGAATTCATTGGAAGATTACAGAGATATGTCGATGGGAGTGATGTTCGGATTTGACGGATTTCTTGAGGAGCAGTTTGCCGGAGGAGACATAATGTGGGGAGTATACGGAAGAATAAACAAGGATAATATAGAGCAGGGAAAACATAAAGCGGACGGGAATAAAAACGGATTAGGATTATACGGAGGATATATAAAGGAAGGCTGGGAATTGAAAGCGATGTTATTGGGAAGTTACGATAGGTTCAATACGGAAAGAATGACATACGGAGGGCAATACGCGAAAGGAGAGATAAAGGCGATGACGGTGAGCGCGGATTTGGAGGGATCAATAAGGATAAGGTTAACTGAAGATATGAAATTGAAGCCGTATGGAGCAATAGAAGCGGAGAGTGTGATGTACGGAGGGTTTAAAGAAAGAGGAGCGGGACAATATAATTTAGACACAAAGGAAGGGAGTTATTTGAGAAGCGCGGCAAGAGCGGGAATGGGATTGGATTATGAAAGAGGGATATGGATATGGTATGCGAATGCGGAAGGAAAATATATAATAGAAGGGACAAAGCCCGAGATAGACAGCGAGTTTGAAAGAACGGGCGCGGATTTTAAGAGCAGGGGAACGGAAGAAGGGAAGATAGAGATGGGAATAGGAACGGGAGGGGAAGTAAGGATAGGGGAAAAGTGGAAAGCGTTTGCGAATGTGAAATATTATTCTGGAGAGAGATATGAGAATATGTACGGAAATATCGGGGTGAGATATTTGATTGGAGAAAAGAAAGAGAATAATGCGGCAGAGGGATATATAAAAGAAGCAAAAGCTAATACGAGAGAAGCGGAAAGGCTGTCGGATGAAGCGCTGGAGATGTCGAATGCAGCTTTGAATAAGATAGAGAAAGCAAAAGAGAAGGAAAAAGAAATGGACGGGATAGATGAGAAAAGGGAAAAAGAGCAAATATACATATTGAAGGAAGCGATAGATAGGTCGGAAGAGGCGGTAATAAAGGCGGAAGAAGCGTTTAATAAAACGAAAGAAGTGCAGAAAAAAGCTGAAGCGGCAAAAGAGTATAAAACAAAGGCGGAGAAAGAAGGATACGGGGTTAAGAGAAATGAAAAAAAAGAATTGGATAATATGGACGTAACTATAGAAGAAACAATGAATAAAACGAATACGGCGAAGAGAAATGCATTAAGAGCGAAAGCGGAAGCGTATGTGATACTGGAGAGGTTGGAAGAAGAGAGAACGAAGAATGAAGAGTCGGAGAGAGAAAGAGAAGAGGCGAAGATAAAGAAAGAATTAGCTACGAAGAACTAATGAAAAAGAAAACGGAAATAGAGGAGAGAACGCTAAAGCCCATATTGGAATCGTTTGAAATTAAATTTATGAGTGAAACGTATGAGTTATCGCCGCACTGGAGAATAGAGCTGAAAAAACAAATACAAAAAAATATCAATAGAAGGCCATACGGATACATCAGAGAATATGCCTAAAAAAATTTCGAGATTGAGAGCGAAAGCGGTGTATGATGAATTTATAAGTAACGGCATACCGGCGGAGAAGATAGAGCACATAGGAGTCTCGTTCGTACTGCCGGCTGCGTCAAACGAAACTGAATTCGGAAGAATGTCAAACAGGAGAGTTGTCGTTGTGGTGGAATGATAAACGGCAGTTTTTTGATATAATATTAAAACTTTCAAATATAAATTTAAATGCTTAAGAGGTTAAAATGTCAGATTACAATTATTCGGAAGTAGAAAAAAAATGGCAGCAGAAGTGGAAAGACAATAGCACTTTTAAGTCTGTCGAGCGTGACGGAAAAGAAAAATATTACTGCCTTGTAATGCTTCCGTATCCTTCCGGTAATTTACATATGGGACATGTCAGAAATTACAGTATCGGCGATGTCTTTGCGCGTTTCCATAAAATGAACGGCAAAAATGTGATACATCCGATGGGGTGGGATGCTTTCGGGCTGCCTGCTGAAAATGCGGCTATTAAACATAAGATCCATCCGGCAAAATGGACAAAGCAGAATATTGCGCGTATGAGAGAACAGCTTAAAGCTCTAGGTATTTCTTATGATTGGGACAGGGATATAGCGACGTGTGACCCTGAGTATTATAAATGGAACCAGTGGTTTTTTATAAAAATGCGGGAAAAAGGTTTGGTGTTTAGAAAGAGCGCCAATGTTAACTGGTGCAATTCGTGCAATACGGTTTTAGCCAATGAGCAGGTTTCAGAAGGCGTGTGCTGGAGATGTAAAAATCCGACGGAACACAGAGAATTAGAACAGTGGTTTGTAAAAATTACGGATTATGCCGACGAGCTTCTTGAAGGACATAAAGAGCTTAGCGGCGAGGGAGCTTCCGGCTGGCCGGAGCAGGTTTTGTCTATGCAGAAAAACTGGATAGGAAAAAGTTTCGGCGCGGAAGTTGATTTTGACCTTGCGGCCGGCACTGAGAAAACCGGCAGCAGACTTAAAATATTCACGACCCGTCCGGACACTCTTTTTGGAGCTACTTTTATGGTCGTTGCTCCGGAGCACGAAATAATAAACGAGCTTAAATCAAAAATTAAAAATCGGGATGAAATTTCCGGATATATAATTGAAAGCGGAAAAAAGTCAAATATTGAAAGATCTCAGAGCAAAGAAAAAACCGGCATAAGGCTCGACGGTATCAATGCGATTAATCCTGTCAATGGAAAAGAAATACCTGTTTTTGTCGCGGATTATGTTTTGACCGGATACGGAACTGGCGCGATCATGGCCGTGCCGGCGCACGACCAAAGAGATTGGGAGTTTGCAAAAAAATATAAAGTACCGATCATTGAAGTTATAAAAGGCGAAAATTCCGATATTACAAAACAGGCTTATGAAGATGAAGGCGTTCTTGTCAATTCTGGACAGTTTGACGGAATCAAGTCCACGGAAGCTTTTGATATTATGTCCGAATGGGTTGAAAAGCAGGGATTCGGCAAAAAAACCGTCAATTTTAAACTTAAAGACTGGCTGATTTCCAGACAAAGATATTGGGGAACTCCGATCCCGATGATCCATTGTAAAAAGTGCGGAACGGTTCCCGTGCCTTATAAAGATTTGCCCGTCAGTTTGCCTGAAGACGTTGAATTTACCGGCGAAGGAGAATCTCCTTTAAAAACAAATAAAAGTTTTGTGAACGTTAAATGTCCCGAATGCGGCGCGGACGCAAAAAGGGAGACCGACACTATGGATACTTTTGTGGATTCTTCGTGGTATTATGCAAGATACTGCGACGCGCAAAATGATAATGCTCCTTTTGACGGCAAAAAAACAAATTACTGGATGCCGGTAAATCAGTATATAGGCGGAATTGAACATGCTTGTATGCATTTGATATATTCAAGATTTTGGTACAAAGTTATGAGAGATTTGGGAATGGTAAATGCGGACGAGCCGTTTACAAATCTTTTGACCCAGGGAATGGTGACGCTTGGCGGAAGCGCGATGTCAAAATCTAAAGGAAACACCGTAAGCCCTGACGAGATAGTTGAAAAATACGGCGCGGATACCGCAAGACTTTTTATTCTTTTTGCCGCTCCTCCGCAAAAACAGCTTGAATGGTCTGCCGAAGGCGTTGAAGGATGCTGGAGATTTATAAACAGGATTTGGAGACTTCAAAATATAGTAAATTCAAAAGCCGCAACTGCCGCGTCCGATAATGATAAAGCCGAGATATTGAGAATAATGCATCAGACGATAAAAAAAGTTACGGGAGATATTGAAAAAGAACATCAGTTTAATACCGCGATCTCTTCGGTCATGGAGCTTGTAAATTATCTTTATACGTATAAGTTTCACGGAAATGACGGCGGAGTTTCGTTTGAAGCTTATAAAACCGTTCTTCTTTTAATGACTCCTTTTACGCCGCATTTGTGCGAAGAAATTTGGGAAGCGCTTGGAAATAAAGATTTTATTTCATCATTTGAGTGGCCTAAGTTTGATGAAAATTTCCTAAAACGGGACACCATAGAAATTCCGGTACAGATCAACGGTAAAATCAGAGGCAAAGTTTTTATTTCCGCCGAGGCCGGCGAAGAAGATGCAAAAAAAGCAATTTTTGCCGACGAAAAAATAATGCAGAATTTAAAAGACAAACAGCTCGTAAAATTTATATATGTTAAAAATAAAATTATTACAATAGCGACAGTGAGCAATTAATCAGCGGGGCAAAGCCCCGCACCACAATTACTAACTACTCATTACTCATTACTAATTGCCGTTAAAAGTAGATGTTATAATAAAAAATGTGGAGTTTGGAGTGCGGGGAATGGAGTTAAAAGGCAGAAGATGAGAAGTTGGGATGTTGGGAAGATGAGTAAAGACAAGGGCAACGACAAAGAAGAAACGACCACAGCTCCTCTCAGCTTCTCAACTGCCCAACATCCCATCTTCTAGAAAGCTCCTCTCAGCATCTCAGCCTCCCAACTTCTCATCTTCCAAAAGGAGTTTTTATGAAAAAGTTTTTATGTTCAATATCAAGCGCTGTATTTATGTTATCTTTGGTTTCGTGCGCTGCCGGTCCGTACGATCCTGCTCCGCAGATTCTTCCGGAGCATATTAAGAAAGTTTACGTAAGGCCGATTACAAATAATACTAACCGGTACGGCCTTGAAGCCAAATTTACAAACGCTATTGTAGATGAAATTTTAAGAGACGGCAGATTGTCTCTTGTAAATTCGGCGAACGAAGCTGACGGAATTTTGACGGGTACAATAAAAAAATACATTTTGCAGCCTTTAACTTATGACGCGAATATGGTTACCGAACAGTACAAAATGTGGATTATCATAAGCGTTTCCCTTGTCGACAGGGAAAACAATGTTACTCTTTGGACTGAACCGAATCTTGAAGGAATACAGATTTATCTCGACGCGACAAAAGGTTCTTTCGGCGAAGGCATGACCGAAGAAGAAGCAAGAGAAATAATATGGGAAAAACTTTCGAGAGATATAGTTAAGCGTACGATTAAAGGTTTCGGTTCGGTAAGCAGCGCTTCGGAAAGGAGAGTACCGAATTAAAGGCAGAGTGAAGATTGAAGAGTGCAGAGTGGAGATATTGAATTTCGGTTTTGCCGAAATCTGTTAACAAGTTTTCGCAAAGCGAAAATACATTATTTTCACTTTTCACTCTTAACTCTTCACTCTATTATCAAAACATGTCATTTCTAAAAATACAGGATTTCAATAAACTTATAGCTTCTAAAAAAGTTTCTCCCGTTTATTTATTCGCGGGGGAAGAGTCGTATCTTATTGATTCATGCCTTGCAAAACTGAACGCTTTGCTTTGCGCTGACGACTTAAATAAAGAAGTGTTTTACGCTTCGGATTCTTCTGCCGAGAATATTCTTGATGCCGTTCAGACTCTTCCGTTTTTAAGCGAAAAAAGATTGATCATAGTTAAGGCTGCCAATAAAATGAAGTCGCCTGACGCCGAAAGACTCACTGACTATCTTTCAAACGTTATAGATTCATCTTGCCTTGTTTTATTATATCCGGATAATTATAAAAAAGAAGCAATAGCAAAAAGAAAAGATCTTATAAACGAATGCGTTTCTTCGGAAAACTGCGTTGCCGTTGACTGCAAAAAACAATATGAAAGAGAGGTCAGAGAATTTATAAAGGCTGAGTTTGCGGAAAAAGGCAAAAGCGTTTCTTATGACGCCGTCGCCAGAATAATTGACGAGAACGGCACCGATTTGCTAAATATATCAAATGAAATAGAAAAGCTTTCGCTTTTTTCAGGAAATAAAAAATCCGTTACGCAGGAAGACATAGAGCAAATGAGCGGATACACGAAAGAGGCTAATGCGTACGCTTTGGCTTCCGAAATAGAAGCCAAAAATATAAAAAAAGCCATGTTTATTTTAGAAAAACTTTTATCCGAAGGCGAGGATGCCGTAGTGATACTTTCCGCTGTCTCTTCAACCGTCAGAAAGTTATTAAATGCCAAAAGTATGACGCAAGAGCAGGGTATGTCCAATACGGAAACTGCCGCCGCGTTAAGAATACATAATTATTTTGCCGGAGCGTTTTTTGAAAATTTAAAAAAACATGATTTTAAAAGTTTGAAGGCAAGTTTAAAGATAATACTGAAAGCGGATACGTCAATTAAAACCGGAAGCTCGGATGTCGTATCCGCATTAGAAAGAATTATTCTTTTTGTTTGCAGATAGACGGGATGCGGTTGAATAAATAATAATGGTTAAAACTATCTAAGTATAAAATAAGATTTTTTGTTTATTAATTTGATGTTTTTTGCCTGATTCTTTATCGCTTCTATTTCCGCCGGAGTATTTAAAATATCCAACTGTCCCGTCAATATGTTTATGTTAAACTTCAGCATTTGCGAAAAATTCATCAAATTAGATTCCGCTTTTATTATGTGGCCTCCGTTTTTTACGTTAAACTGAAGCTGCGGAAAGAATGCTATAATTTTAAACATATCTTTGCTGATTCCGAAAGTGCCGCATATTTTATTTTCATTGTTTAAAAATATATCCGCCGCGGTGACAATTTTTATGTAATTTTTGCGCATGTCCGTAAAATAATCTTCAAGCATTTGCGTGTAATTGTAAAAATCCGGAATAGGAATTATTTCGTCAGCTTCCGCTTTGTTCATTTTAAGGAAATAGTCAATGCTTTTTTCAGATCTTTTATAAGCTTTCCATTCGCTTAAAACAAAGGCGTCCATATTGTAATATTCGCTAACTTCCAGATAATCTTCATAATGCATGAGCTCATGGCTTAAAATTGTGGAAAATGTGACGAAATCTATTGTTTTTCGCATATTTGCCGGCATTTTGCCGTTCTCTATGTTTTTGGCAAGCATATTGGCATTTAAAATAATTATATTTTTATTGTCATAGTAAATCCCGCCTTTGAAAACAAGAACATTTTTATTATCCGAATAAATTAAAAATATGGGAGGAAGTTTTTTTATCTGTTTTATCAGTTTTTTGTAGTGCAGAAATACAAGGATATTATTTATGAGCTCGATATTTTCCGGACTTTTCGTAATTTTTATTGATTTTTCAATATCGCTGTCCGACAAACCGGGCAGCACTTCTTTTAGTTCCCTGAATTGTTTTTCCGACGGAGGCGCATAAGGCCTTTGACCTTGAAGCCCTGCAGTCTCGGCGCCGTGGGAAAGAAACGACAAAATAATAAGCGCAGCCATTATTTTTTTAACCATAAAATAATTATAATATAAAAAACGGATAATGTAAAAACAGTAAAAATTTGATATACTGCTTTTGTAGTTTTTAGAATGTTTATTTTTTTGTGAGTGCGTTTAAAGGAAGTTCCGTAATAACAGTCTGTTTTCAGGCTTGTTTAAATCCGGACACTGCCCGGCAACGGTAAGAAGTAAAGCATTTTTTTTAAAGCTTTTTTCGAGTCCGATCTATTAAACGCATGATATGCCGAAAGGCGCTTTCTTGGGAAAGAGGAAATATAAAAAAGCCTGCTTTCCGTATTGAAAGCAGGCTTTTTTTGTCACGAATTATAAAAGACAAAAAGCAAAACGGATAATGGTCAATCATTAATAATTGCCGTTATATCGTTGCAGTTGATTCGTAATTCGTAATTGGGACGAAGTCCCCGTAATTTGTAATTGCCGTTAAAAGGGGTTTTATGATAATCGTTAATACAGGCGACGGGAAAGGTAAAACAACAGCGTCAATCGGTCAGATCGTGCGCGCGTTGGGGCATGGGTTTAAGGTGTGTCTGATACAGCTCTTTAAAGGTGAAGTATTTTATGGAGAGCAAAATATTCTCACGAAACTTGAAGGGCTTGATTTTTTTTCTTATGCAAAAAAACATCCCTATTGTATAAAAGGCGTTGCTTTGGAGCAGGTTAACAGGGAATGCATTCCTGCAATGGAAAAACTTGCCGAACTTGCCGACAGCCCTAAAAAGTACGATATGGTTGTTTTGGAAGAGTTTAATATAGCTTTAAGAGACGGATTTATCGATAAAGCAAGTTTTTTGGAGCTGATTAAAAAACTATCACAAAAGTCCGACATTGTTGTAACGGGCAGATCCGCGCCTATGGAACTTGTTGAAATGGCCGATTTGGTCGCGGAGATGAGAGAAATCAAACATCCGTATCAAAAGGGAATAGCTGCGAGGAGGGGAATAGAGTTTTAAAGGCAGATAAGAGATAATAGAGAATAGACAAAGGCCGTTGCTGCCATACATCTATTTTTTATCTCTTATCTATGTTCTGATTATGAAAAAAATTTATACTGCGTTATTATTTTTGGCCGTTATTACAAGTATCGCTTTTGCAGCGGACTATAAGCGTATTGTCTCTCTTGCGCCGTCGGTTACCGAAAGTCTTTATGAACTCGGTTTAGACAATGAAGTCGCAGGCATTACAATGTATTGCGCTAAAGGCAAAAGCAAAAAAGAAATTATAGGCACATTGCTGGAGCCGGATCTTGAAAAAATAGTAATGTTAAAGCCTGATTTAATAGTTTCTACAAAAGAAGGAAACAATAAAGCCGCGGTAGAGAAAATTCAAAGGCTTGGTTTTGACGTATATGTTATGGAAACAGCGTCTAATTTTAAAGATATATGCGAAAACTTTACGCTTCTTGCCGAAAAAGTCGGCAGGGAACAGAAAGTGCTGGAACTTATTGCAAAAGCTGAAAATGAAGTTCAGGAAATTTATGTTCAAACGTCTTTTTTGCCGAAGGAAACGGTTTTTTGGGAAGTCGGGGCAAAACCTTTGTACACAGCCGGAAAACAAAGTTTTGTGAACGATTACAATTTTTATACCGCGACGATAAATATTTATGAAGATATCGACGTGAGATATCCTCCGATAAGCATTGAAGACGTTATAGAAAGAAATCCCGACATAATAATACTTGTAAATATGGGCGATATAAGCAAAGATGAAATTAAAAACTGGAAAAAATATAATACGGTTACGGCAGTGCAGAATGAAAGGATTTATATGATTGACGTCAACGATATATTCACGCCGACGCCTTCGACATTTGCGAAAGGCGTCAAAATTCTTGCCAAAACCGTCATGCCGGAGATTTTTGGTGGCAAGTAGAAAAATCAATTCGTTAATATTTATTGTATTGCCTGTTTCGGCAGTTTTGGTTTTTATTTTTTCATTAAAATCAGGAGTAAAATATATATCTTTTTTTGATGCCGCAGCGGCATTGTTCGGCAGCGGTGAAGAAGACGTTTTGACAATCATACGTCAAATAAGATTTCCGCGCGCAATAATGGCGATGGCTGCCGGCGCCGGACTTGCAGCAAGCGGCTGCGTGTTTCAGGGAATACTTAAAAATCCGCTGGCCGATCCGTTTACTTTAGGAATTTCCGGCGGAGCGGCGTTCGGGGCTTGCTCTGGATTTGTCTTCGGGCTTGCCGCGGTAAGCTGGCTCCTTATACCTTTTTGCGCTTTTGCCGGCGCTCTGCTTGCGGTTTTAGCGGTTTATATTTTGAGTTTGCAAAGAAGATTTAACTCAAATTCAATGATACTATCCGGCGTCATAATAAGTTATATTTTTTCTTCCGCTGTAATGCTTCTTTTTGCAGTTTCAAAAACAGATCAGATTTATTCGGCTTTTATATGGCTTATGGGAAATATGTCCGTTTTTGACGAAAGACTGCTCCCTGCCGCAGTAATTATTGTCATAATCGGGACGGTAATTTTGTGTCTTACGGGAAATATTATCAATGCAGTCACTCTCGGAGGGCAAAAAGCGAATACGCTTGGCATAAATACTGAAAAAACCGTAAAAATCATTTTTCTTTTGACGTCTTTAATTACGGCGGCATGCGTTTCATGCTGCGGAGTGATAGGTTTTGTCGGTTTAATGATGCCACACATAATGCGTAAAATAGTCGGCGGCAATCATATGATTCTTATTCCTGCGTCTGCTTTGGCGGGATGCGTTTTTCTGCCTTTATGCGATACGTTGACCCGTATTCTTTTTGCCCCGATAGAAATTCCAGTAGGCGTAATTACAAGCATAATAGGCGGAGTGTTTTTTATTTTTCTTTTGAAAACTTCAAAAGAAAAATAAAAAACAATTACAAATTAAAAATCAAAGGCAGCCCTCGAAAAAGTCGTTAATTCCCCGGCGGACGGGGTATTTAGTCGTTGATTTTTAATTGGATTTTCGGGGAAGCAATGACAGACAATACAACTAACAAAATCATAGAGCTAAAAAATATTTCAGCAGGGTATCATAAAACCGAAATTTTAAAAAATATCGGGTTAGATATCTCAGTAAATTCTTTCACCGGCATTATAGGCAGAAACGGCGCGGGAAAAAGCACTCTGCTTAAAGTTTTGTGCGGGCTTTTAAAACCTTTTTCGGGACATATTCTTCTTAACGAACATGATGTTTATACATTGTCAAAAAAAATACTGTCGAAGACGGTTTCGTTTATGCCGCAAAATGTGGAAACGGCTTTTCCTTTTACAGTCGAAGAGTTTGTAATGCTGGGAAGGTATCCGTATATGAATATTTTTAAGATTCCTTCGGAGTCGGATTACAAAGCCGTTGAAGAAGTTTTAAAATTTACGGGAACGGACATATTCGCGAAAAGATATGTAAATGAACTTTCCGGCGGTGAAAAACAAAGAGTTCTGATAGCCCAGACAATAGCGCAGGAAACCGATATCATTATTTTTGACGAACCCACATCGCATTTGGACATAGGAAGCCAGACGAATATTTTGAATCTTTTGCGTATTTTAAATAAAAAGCGCGGCAAGACCGTAATAGTTACGCTTCATGATTTAAATGCGGCAGGAGAGTTCTGCGATACTCTTATACTTTTGGAAAAAGGAAGCATAAGAAATATCGGCGCTCCGGAAAAAGTATTAAATTATAAAGATATAGAACAGGTTTACAAGACTACGGTTGTGGTAAAAACAAACCCGATGTCGGGAAAACCTTATGTAATACCGATAACGGCAGGTAATAGAGAATAGATAATAGAGAAAAAGTTGCTGCAAGATGGATGTACCGTATCTATTATCTATTCTCTGTCGTTCAGCAATATCAGGGGAATCCGGTGTGAATCCGGAACAGTCCGGCTACTGTGACGGAGCAGCTATCGCGAAGCTGCTTCCCAAGTCAGAATACCTGTTATTGACTTTGCTGTTTTTTAACAGCCATCCCCAGGAGGAAAAATGGAAAGAAAATTAATAATTAACAGCGCATAATAAAAAAAAGAGTGAAGATTGAAGAGTGTAGAGTGAAGATAATGTGTTTTCGCTGAGCGAAAACCTATAAATATGTTTCGGCAGGGACTTTGTCCCTGCTGAAACTCAATATCTCCACTCTTCACTCTCAACTCTTCACTCTTTTTTTTTAGCAGTTGTCTTTTAATTCAATAAAACAAAGGAAAAAATATGAAAAAAATATTATCAGTACTGCTATGCCTTACTTTTACGGCAAGCTTAGCTTTCTCGCAGGAAGTTTTTTTAAGTCTCACAAAATACAATGAAGATATAAGAGAGCTGCCGACTAATGTGACTGTGATAGACCGGCAGCAGATTGAAACCAGCCGAACCGGGACGCTGGGTGAATTATTACAGAACGAAGTAAGCGTTAACTTTAAAACGTACGGTTCGGCCGGATCTGCTTCCGGAATATCCATAAGAGGCGCTTCCGGAACCCAGACTCTTGTGTTGATAGATGGAAGAAGAGTAAACGATATAGGTCTTGGAACAGCCGATTTTACTAACATTCCGGCTGCGAATATAGAAAGGGTTGAAATAATCAGAGGCGCTGGAGCGGCAATTTATGGAACCGGAGCTTTCGGAGGTGTTGTAAACGTGATTACAAAGAGAGCGGCATCCGACTCGCCGATTGTGGATTTGGATTTGTCTTACGGAAGCTTTAATACTTTTTCTCCTGCCGTAACAGGAGCATATGCCGCAGAAAAGACCGCGGCATTGGTTTCTCTTTCACATCTTTCATCCGATGGATACAGAGATGCCGAATTTGTTAATTACAATGCGTTTTTCAGCGGTTCTGCTGCCGCATGGGAAAAATCGCGTTTTTCTTTAACCGGAAACATCTATCAGAGCGAATATCATCCTAAGGGCAGCCTTACTTATTATACGCCAAATGACGTGCAAGAAGATAATTTGAAGTATGCAAAACTCGATTATGATTATGTTTTTGAAGAGATGAGTTTAAAGGTCAGCGGTTATGCTTCTGAAAGCAAAAGAAAATACCGCAGCCCTGCGTTAAGCAAAGACGGTTATACGGCAAATACGTACGGAACGCAGGCGGATTTTATTTATAAAAATATTTTGCTTGCCGGCGCAGAATGGTGGCAGGATAATTATAAAAGAGAAGATCTTTTAACCGATACAACTATGACAGATAAAAGTAAAGAAAATACTGCGTTTTACGTTCAGGCAAATATCGATATAGGAAAACTAAGAATTATTCCGGGTTTGAGAGGCGACATTGATTCCGAGTATGGAGATGTTGTAACGCCCGCGATATCTGCAATATACAGCGTAAACGACAAAGTAAAAGTATCGGCTAACAGCGGGAGAGTCTGGAGAGCGCCTACTTTCAGCGAATTGTATGACGATTATCCGTCATGGTGGATGTACGGCAATCCGGGCTTGAAACCCGAATACGGAATATCTAGCGACATCGGAGCGGAATATTCATACGGAAAAATTAAAGCCGCGTGTACGGCTTTTTATATCGCAAGCAAAGATTTGATCAAAAATATCACCGATCCGGTGACTTTTGAAATGAGACCGCAAAACATAGCCAAAGCGCGGCAATACGGTTTAGAACTGGAAGGCGGTTATATAATGAATTCATGGCTGAAACATAATTTTAATTATACATTTTTAAAAGCGGAAAATTCCGATACAGGAGAGATTTTGCCTTACAGTCCTGAAAGCGCCGTAAATTATTCCGTTACCGTTAAGCCCGTGGAAAAGTTATCCGTTTGCGCGCAGGCTATTTATAAAAGCGGACAAAAAGTATCAGGCGCGCCCGATTTGGATGGATATTTTACGCTTGATTTGAACGTCAGTTACCGAATAAATGAAAACTTTACATGCTGGGTCAAAGGATTTAACATAACGGATACAGATTATCAGATGTATAGCGATTACCCAATGCCCGGCGCTACGGTTTATGCAGGAATTAATTTTAAGTTTTGGAAATAACTTAACGGCAGATAATAGAGAACAGAGAATAGATAAAAAACAGAGCAGCTATCTTTTATTCTCTGCCTTTCTAAACAGAGTTACCATTATGTAGGCAGTCATTGCTCCGATAAAACCTCCGGCAAGCACGTCGGACGGGAAGTGGCTGCCTACGTATATCCTCTCAAAACCCATTCCAAAAGCCAAAATAGCATACCAGTACCAATATTTTCTCACAGTCATAAACATAAACGCGCAAGCCGCGAGCGCCGCATTGGCATGGCCTGACGGGAAAGAATTTCTGTGAAGCGTTTCGTAGAAAATATTTACATTGTCGTCCCCGAACACTGTCAGCGGCCTTGGCCTTTCAAAATAATTTTTCAAGAAAGTTACTATCAGCGCCGAAACTACAAGAACGCATGCCATTAAAGCGATATCTGTCCAAAAACGTTTTCTGTTATCGTGATTCCATAATATCGCTATGGAAACGATCAGTATAAAAACCAGCCCCAAATTAAAACTTTTTGAATCGCAGTAAGATATCACGGACATATAAAGATCAAGAACTTTGCAATGCATTTTTGAGTTAATAAATTTGAACGCCGCATGGTCGGCTTTTAATAATTCATCAGGAACGTTTTTCTTTTCTCCGAGAATATTAGCCGTATATTTTTCATCAAGATTTGAAAGTTTGAATTTTTCACATTTCGTAAAAAAGAAATTTCTGACTTTTTTGCCGTTTCTGTAAACAGCAAACTCTTCCGGTTCGGAATAAGACGTAAAAGCGTCGCCGTATTTTTTAGGATCATGATAAAAGAAATCATTGCATATGAAAATGGCGTCCCTGTTTCTTAAATTTCGGAGATCTCTCTGCCACAAATCGTATGCGTCGAGTTTATCGCTTAGACAATATACTCTTATATCCGGAACGGCGAAAGCTATCTGGCTTGCAAGATAACTTTTATGCGTGAAAATAAACGGCCTGTTTTTCGGCGGGTAAGAGCTCACTATTCTTTTTATCTCTTCGCCAAGTTCTTTCCATCCGAACAGATCGTTCGAAATATCCACTCTTTCCGCTTCCGGTATGCCGTGCTTTATTTTTTCAGCCTGCGCTTTAGGAAGAAATTTTTCTATTGGTATAATTTTGTACATCAGATGAAAAGGCGCTGCTATAAGTATTGCGAGCGTAAAAATCCAGGCGATGATCGTATAGTTCCTAAACCATCTCACTTCCCAATATTTAAGCGTTATATGCGCGACGTATATTGCCAGAACCAAATATCCCATGGCAGGCCAATGCGGAAGAATTTCGTTAAACGTGGCGACGCCGTTGAACAAAATCAATGTCGGCAGTGAAAAACACGCGATTATTAGCGCCGTCCTGTCTTTTTTCTGCCATGCTTCTTTTACGCAGATGTAAATTGCGGCCAAAAATGCCAAAAATATCGGCGGCGACAAATATCCCGCCTGCGCGCCGAAGGAACGGAAAAATAATAACGGAGAAAATTTCGGCAAAGAGCTTCCGAAACCGTGACGCATCTGAAATCCGAAAGACGCCCAGCTGTTTTCTATATTCCATATAATTACGGGAATAAACATTGCGATCATTATGAGAAATGCGAAATAAGGCTCTTTTTGCTTAAACCAGAATCTGTGTTTCGGAGACAGGATCAAAAATAAAACAATTCCGACGGGTATCATTACGGCATTGTATTTTGACAGCAGGGCAAAACCGCCTATTACGCCCAAAAGATACCAGTATTTTTTGCCGTTTGTTTCTATTATTAAGAGGAATACGAATAAAGATAAAATCCAGAAAAGAGCGAGCGGCGAGTCCGGTATGGAGACGACTGAACCCAAAAATGAAAATACCGGTAAAACGTTTAATAAAAGCACTCCGGTAAACGCCGTTCTTTCATTATAAAGTTTTTTCGCGCAGATAAAAAATATCCATGAAGCAATGAAAAAAATCAATACCGCCGGAAAACGCACCGCAAACTCGGTATTTCCAAAAACCAAAGAAGAAAGTTTGATTATATACGCGATTAGGGGGGGATGATCGTAGTATGATAGATCCAAAAATTTCGTATATGCCCAATAATGCGCCTCGTCGACGGTAAGCCCGACTTTTCCTATGAAAAGAAGTCTTAAAACCGCCGTGCCCGCGTTAACTGTCCAGAACCATAATTTGTAATTCATCATACCCCTAAAAGGCAGCTGAAAGCCTTAATTTAAGCACTTTAAATAAATACTTTATCAGCGTCCACGGTCTGAGCTTAGACTCGCCGGACATTCTTGAAAGAAATTCTATTGGATATTCTTTTATTTTAAAGTTATATTTTTTTAAATAGTATATGACTTCGGTAACGATAAAAGGATCATTAGCATTTAATTTGTCAACGAATTTTTCCAAAACTTCGCTTTTAAACATTCTGTAGCCCGAAGAGGGATCTTTTATTTTTACGCCGAGCACTATTGAAAGATATAACTTTGAAAGATTGCTGACAAACTGCCTTAAAAAAGTTCTGTTTTCATCCTTGCCGCCTTTAACGTAGCGCGAACCTATAACAACGTCGCAGCCGTTTATCATTTCGCAAAAACCCGGGATATATTTCGGGCTATGAGAGCCGTCTCCGTCCATTTCAACAATATACTTTGCGCCCATTTCAATAGCTTTTTTAAATCCTTCTTTTCCCGCATATCCTCTGCCTTTTTTTTCTTTCCTGAGAAGAAGATGCACCTTCGGATTGGTTTTCAATATTTCTTCAACTGTCTTATATGTTCCGTCGGGAGACATATCGTCGACTATCAAAACTTCAATATCCGCAGCTCCGCAATTTAATACGTCGTCAATCATCCGTTTTATATTGGAGGCTTCGTTATACGTAGGGATCATCGCGATTATTTCCATTGTTTAAACCCTTTTTAGAAGATGGGAGGTTGGGCAGCTGAGATGCTGAGAGGAGCTGTGGTCGTTTTGTCTTTGTCGTTGCCCTTGTTTTTACTCATCTTCTGCCTTTCTTACAAGTATTTTTCCACTGCTTTAATAACTTCTTCTTCGGAAATTAAATCCATGCAATTTTTGCTTATGTCGCATTCCTGTTTATAGCAGCATATGCATTCTTTGTTTGACTGAAGTTTTATGCCTCTTCCGTATACGTCTATTTCGGCGAGAGACGTAGGTCCGAATAATGCGACTATGTTTTTCTTTAGTCCGGCCGCCGCGTGCAAAGCCATCGTATCGCCGCAGACGATAATATCGCATAAATTAACCAGCGCGAAAAAATCAGGTATACTGTTGTCCGTTCCGGCGGAATAAACGTTTTTAATTTTTTCATTTGTTATCGCTGTTATTTCTTCAATATCGTCGTTTCCGCCAAGCAGCAAAACAATATGTCCTTTTGACGATAAATGTTTTGCCAGAGCTATAAAACCGTCAGTACGCCATTTTTTCATTTTCCATCTTTTGCCGGCGCCGGGATTTATTCCTATAATTTTTTTACCGGCTGCAATATTCTTTTCTTTTAAAAAAATATCCGCTTTTTTAACCGATGATTCCTGAAGAGGGACAATTATTTCATAATTATCTTTATTCAGCCCCGTAATCGCCGACATCCAATGCTGGTATGTATGCTGATTGGCTTTTTTTAATTCGTCATAAGAGCTCATTAGAAGCCATTGCTGCGCAGGCTCGTTTGAAAATACGATATTTCTGTCATTATCCAAAACATATCCGGAAAAATTCTCTTTAAAAGATAATCTTGCAAGCGCAAGGCTTTTCGGCGCTAAATCCGGATTTATAACAAGATTAAAATAGTTTGATGTCAAAAAACCGGCAGTATTGTCATCATTTATTATTATGTTGTTTATGAATTTATTGCCGCTTAGGACCTGAGCATTATTTTTGCTGACAATCCATGAAATTTCGCTTGCCGGATAAAGTTCTTTTAATCCTTCCAAAAGGAATGTCGTCCTTAAAACATCGCCCATTGCGCCAAGTTTTATTATAAGAATTTTGAATACGGCATTTTGCGATACTTTGGAATATTTATCGCATTCCGCGCAGCGCGCGTTATCGTTTTTCTGATAAACGCACGGGCGGTCTAAAGGAAAGCGGATGCAATCCGTATGTACTGAAAATTTTTCTTTCTTTTCCATAATTTATTAAAAATAGCAAATTTTGAAAAGTTTGTACATAAACGGAACAATGGGGCGTTAGAAATTTGACATAACATAAATTTATTGGTATAATCCTCAAATTGATAAATAATAAATCGCGGGGTGGAGCAGCCCGGTAGCTCGTCAGGCTCATAACCTGAAGGCCGCAGGTTCAAATCCTGCCCCCGCAATTAGATAAAAAGAAACGGCCTGAAAAGGCCGTTTCTTTTTATCTAAGACGTGCGTAGTAAGAGATATGCTGCATCCGACTACTGTCTGGGCACATATTTTTCTTGACTGTAGAAGCATGGTTTTGCTATAATATGCTCGGAAAAAAAGTTTCACTCCGTAATTTTTCTCATCAAAAAAAAGTTTTTAATCTTTTCACAATTCAAGTCTGTTTTGGTGCGTAGATGCAATATTACGCTTAAAGTTATATATTTATATTTTAAAGGAGGTTCTAAATGTCAATTGTGTTAACTGCTTCAGTTTTGGTGATTGCCATCGTTTCAATATTAATATTGATTGCTCTTATTGTGTTTGCCGTAGGTATTTACAATTCTTTGGTAAGTTTAAAAANTNNNNTTGACAGAGCGGCCTCCAATATCGACGTGCTTGCCAAACAAAGGTTTGATGAAATACCTAATCTCGTCGAGATATGCAAAGCGTATATGAAACATGAACGGGAAACTCTGCAGAAAGTTATTGAAGCCAGAAATATTTTTCTGAAATCTTCAAACAGTTATGAAACAGTCAAAGCCGACTTGGAGCTGGGGTCAGCGTTAAAATCTTTATATGCGGTTTCAGAACAGTATCCGGAACTTAAGGCAAATGAACAATTCCTGAATCTTCAAAGAAGAGTCACCGCGCTTGAAAACAGCATTGCGGAAAGAAGGGAGTTTTATAATGCTTCGGTCGCATTGTTTAATACGCGCATATATCAGATACCCGACATTATTGTAGCCAGATTTTTAAAACTTAAAGAAAAACCTATGTTCCAGACGGAAAATAAAGAAGAGCTGAAACCGGTTAAATTTGTTATTAAATAACGCGGGAGATGATATGAAAAACGCCGTTGCAATAATGGTTTTTTCGGCACTTTTTATGTTTGCGCTTTATTTAAGCTATTCGGGGTATATTCCGAAGTGGGCGGCGGATATCGTGATTTTAGCCGCAGGAATATATATTTATATTGAAAGTTTCAATAAATACAAAAAACTGAGAGCTGTCAGGGATACGGCGACGTCGAAAATAGGTTCTATGCCTTTGGGTTTTGTTGAAGTTTACGGCAAAGCCAGGCGGCTTCCGGGTTTGTTTGATATTTACCATTATTTATCCGTCCGCGAAAGAAGCAGAAGATCATCTTTTATACCGTCTTTTATGGATGCGACCCCAAGATTTATTTTAAAAGCGCAGCCTTTTTATATTGAAGATGAAACCGGAACAGTTTATGTTGATCCTTTTGACGCGGAGATCATCGTAAAAACAAAAAGATGGAGCGACGGCAGTTACATATATGCGGAAGCTGAAATAAAAGACGGGGATTTTGTGTACTGTCTGGGCACGGCAGTAAAGGAAAAAGCGTCCGATATAGCAGCTGAAATTAATAAAGCCTTAAAAGAAGCCAGGCAGGACAAAAGAATGATGCTTGAACGTTTTGACACAAACAGCGATGGCCAGATAAGTCAGGAAGAGTGGGATGCCGCCAGAAAAACGCTGGAGAAAGAAATAACCGATAAAATATTAAATCCGAAAAACGAAAGTATTATTTCAATAGAGCGGGGAAAAGAAAATCCGATTTTTATAGTTTCAAACAAAAACGAAAAAGAACTTATCAGGCAGCATTTCTTTCATACAATTCTGATATTTGCCGCAGGGATCGCCGTTATGGTATTTGCATTATTTCACATCTTAACGACAGTGAGCAGTTAGTAGTGTTGTACGGGGCTTTGCCCCGCTTAATTATTAGGTGCGCGTTCCGCATACTCATTAATTACGGGTACCTCTAAAAACCTGTATTTTCAGTGTCGTCATTGCGGCCACCGAGCTGCAATCTCGTCGTGAACTATAGATTGCGGGTCAAGCCCGCAATGACAAAAGAGGGGTTTTTAGAGACACCCTTACGCATTACTGACTACTCACTGCTAACACGACAAACACATGAAAACTAAAATGAGATCTACTTTCCGTCGAAGTAGTTTTCTCTCTCCCTTGTCAGGGAGGGCGGGGTGAGGGCGGTCTCGACGAGACATTTTTTTCATGCGTTTGTCGTGTCACTGCTAATTGTCCGTTTGAGTTGCCCCTCTTTTTTTGCTAAAATCATTCCATTATGAATACAAAAAATAACAAATCATCGGCGCAGATCAGGGCGGAATTTTTGAAGTTTTTTAAAGAAAAAGGAAGCACGGTTGCGCCTTCGGACTCGCTTGTGCCTTCGGGGGATAAAACTTTGCTTTTTACCTCTGCGGGAATGGTGCAGTTTAAACAGCATTTTCTCGGGCAGAGCAAAGACGCTTTTACAAGAGCCGCAAGCTGCCAGAAATGCTTCAGGACTTCGGATATAGATCAAGTTGGTATAACTACAAGACATCTTACCTTTTTTGAGATGCTCGGAAATTTTTCTTTTGGCGATTATTTTAAAAAAGAAGCGATCGAATGGTGCTGGGAATTTTTAACGAAAAATATGGCGCTGCCAAAAGATAAACTTTATATAACGGTTTATAAAGACGACGATGAAGCGGCGGAAATATGGAAAAAGATCGTTCCGTCGGACAGAATTATAAAAATGGGCGACGATACGAACTTTTGGAATATGGGAGAGACAGGCCCTTGCGGACCGTGTTCGGAAATTCTCATCGATTTGGGCGCTGAGATGAGCTGCGGAAAGCCGGATTGCGGCCCCGCGTGCAGCTGCGACAGGTATTTGGAAATATGGAACCTTGTTTTTACCCAGTTTGACAGGCAGGCCGACGGTTCTCTTAAAAATCTCCCGAGAAAAAATATAGATACCGGCATGGGGCTTGAAAGGCTTGTCGCCGCGGCAAACGGCAAAAAAAGCGTTTTTGAAACCGATTTGTTTGTGCCTGTCATGGAAAAAGCCGCAAAGATTTTAAATGTTAAATATGAAGGCGAGAATATATCAAAACTCAGAATGATCGCGGATCATTCAAGAGCCGTGACATTTTTGATATCCGACGGAATTTTACCGTCAAATGAAGGAAGAGGCTACGTATTGAGAAGGATACTCAGAAGAGCCGTAAGACAGGGCAAAATGTACGGTTACGGCAAGCCTTTTATAAACGAGCTGACTTCGTCGGTGTTTGATATTATGGAACCGGCATATCCGGAGCTTTCTTCAAAGCTTGCGAATATAAAAGCAATAATTAAAGTCGAAGAAGAAAAATTTTTGGAGACTTTGGAAGCCGGCTCAAACCTTTTGTCCGATATGATAAGTTCCTATAAATCAAAAGGCGCCGGCATAATAAGCGGGGAAGACGTTTTTAAACTTTACGATACTTACGGTTTTCCTCACGACCTGACAAAAGAAATCGCCTCTGAAAACAATATGGCTGTCGACGAAGAAGGCTTTAAGTCGGAACAGAAAAAAGCCCAGGAAAAATCCCGCGCAGCGTGGGGCGGTTCCGGAGAAAAGGACATAACTTTTTATTCGCTTTTACATAAAAAAACGGGCGACACCGGCTTTGTAGGATATGACAATTATGAAGCGGCGTCTAAGGTTTTGGCTTTGATAAAAGATTCAAAAGAAGTGTCCGAGATCAAGGCGGGAGATATTGCAGAAATTATTTTAGATAAAACGCCTTTTTATGCCGAATCAGGCGGTCAAAGCGCGGACAAAGGCATAATGACAATGCCTTCTTTTGAAGCTGAAGTTGAAGACGTTTTTAAGCCTGTCGGCAATCTTTTTGTACATAAAGTCAAAATTGTAAAAGGTTCGCTGAAAAAAGGCGAAGAAGTTTTTGCCTCTATAGACAAAGAGCGCAGAAAAGAAATACAAAGGCATCATACGGCTACGCATTTGCTTCACAAAGTTTTGAGAGGGTTATTCGGCGAGCATATAACGCAGGCAGGTTCTCTTGTAGCGCCGGATTATCTGCGTTTTGATTTTACGCATTTTTCCGCCGTAAAAAAAGAAGATCTGAATAAGATCGAAAATAAAATAAATGCCGCCATAAGAGCAAATATGCCGGTATGCGTTGAAAATATGAGCATAAATGATGCCAGAAACGCCGGCGCAATGGCATTGTTTGGCGAAAAGTACGGCGATATTGTAAGAACGGTATCCGTTAAAAATGAAAACGAAAACGAAGTCTTCTCAATGGAACTTTGCGGCGGAACGCATATAGCGCGTACCGGCGACATAGGATTTTTTAAGATAGTTTCGGAATCGTCCGTAGCAGCGGGCGTGCGCAGGATTGAAGCTGTTGCAGGGCTTGCGGCGGAAGAATATGTGCTTCAAAAAGAATCCGTTATCTTTAAAATGGCTGAAATTTTGAACGTTTCAAAAGACGAATTATTTGAAAGAATAAAGAAGTTTACGGCTGATCATAAAAAACTTGAGCAGCAGATCGGCGATTTGAAAAACCGTTTGATCTCAGGAGAGATAGCCGGTTACGTTAAAATGGCAAAAGACGTCAACGGAATGAAATTCTTGGCATTATCCATTGACGATGCTGAAGTTCAGGTTTTAAGAGATATATCCGACAAATTAAAAGAAAGACTGAAGTCTGCGGTCGTTTTCATAGCTTCTAAAAACGGCGATAAAGCTTCTTTTATAGTTTCAGCTACGCCGGACTATGTTGCAAAAGGCGTTAACGCCGGCAAAATCGCGAAAGCTTTCGCTGCAGATATCGGCGGTTCCGGCGGCGGAAAACCGGATTTTGCGCAAGGCGGCACAAAAGATTTGTCGAAGATAGACGCTGTGATTAAAAATGTGGAAAAATACTTATAAAGACAAACGGCAGAGTGAAGAGTTGGGAGTGAAGAGTGAAGATACGGCTAAAAGAGCAGTTACAGTATCTCCACTCTCCACTCTTCAATCTCCACTCTGCCATTAACATGGGAGTGATTATGCCAAAATACATTTCTCTGACGGCAATAGGTAAAGACAGGCCGGGTTTGGTGAGCGCTATTGCGAAAGTGTTGTATGAATATAAATGCAATATCGAAGACTCGACTATGACCATTCTTTACGGTCAGTTTGCGATGATACTTATACTCAGCCTTCCAAAAAACGTAAGCCCGAAAGAAGTGTATTCAAAACTTCAAAAATCGTCCCGCTCTTTGGGAATGTCTTTTTCGTATTGCGAGCTTGCGTCTTTTGCTTCCAAAAGAAAAAAGTTTGTAAATCCGTACATAATATCCGTTTACGGCGCAGATAAACCTGGGATAGTTTACGGCATAAGCTCTTTTCTTGCAGGCTGCAAAATCAATATAACCGATGTTCAGACAACTTTATCCAAAAGCAAAGGCAAAAAAACTTATATTATGATCATCGAGGCTGAAATACCCAAAAAGCTGTCAATATCCGGTATTAAGCGGGATCTTGCGGATTTGGCAAAATCTATGAACGTTGCGGTTTCGGTCAATCAGGCCGAATCGGCGGACATATAAAATTGTTTTTATGAAAACGCTTCCGATCATCACTATCCCCGATCCTTTGCTTCAACAAATATCGCTTCCAATCGATGAGATAAACGACGAAGTGCGCATGCTTGCTGAAAATATGCGCCAAACAATTTGCGCTTTGGACAGATGCGTCGGGATCGCGGCGGTGCAGGTCGGAGTTTTGTCAAGAATAATTGTGGTCGACGTGTCTTTAAATCCAAAACAGCATCATAATAACGGATTACTGATAATGATAAATCCCGTCATAACTTATTCTTCCGGAAAAACAAGTTCAAGGGAAGGCTGTTTAAGCGTCCCGGATTTTACGGGATACGTAACCAGAAAAAAGAAAATTACAGTTGAATATACGGACTTGCAAAGCACAAAAAGAATTCTAAAAACCGAAGGCTTTGAAGCGGTCGTTATCCAGCATGAGATAGACCATTTAGACGGAAAAATATTTTTAGACAGAGTAACTTCTTTGAAAACCGATGTTTTTAGAAGATAAGGAGGGTAAGAATATGAATCTTGATTTATCAAATTATAAAAAAGCGGTAAACTCTTTAAAAGAAGCCGTTGAGATATCTAAAAAATTGAAAATAGGGCATATCGTTTCTCCGGAAGAAAAACTTATGAGGGCAGGCGTAATTCAAAACTTTGAATTTACTTTTGAACTTTCATGGAAATTTATTAAAAGAGCATTGGAGATTTATTATGATATTAATGATGAGCTTTCCAAGTCGGATTTATTCCGGACGGCTTTTGAGAAAAATTTAATACTAAATGTTGACGATTGGCGTTTATATAATAAGCTGAGAAACGAAACATCCCATATTTATGATGAAGTAAAAGCTGATGGAATATTTTCGTTTACGGAACAATTTTTAAAAGACGCCGAAAAACTTTTAGAAACACTGGAAAAATTAAATGGAAAATAATAAAAAAATTGACTTAGAACCGCATTATTTGGAAGAACTCAAAGACGTATTAAACTGGCGGTTAAAAAAATTGGAAGAAAAAAATGTGAAAGTATATGCTTTTGGTTCCCGCACTAACGGCAAAACAAAAAGAGCTTCGGATATTGATTTGGCTATAGATGCAGGAGGGAAAAAACTGCCTCCATTGTTTCTGGCAAGTCTTAAAGAATTTTTTTCAGCAAGCGAAATTCCATACAAGGTAGATATAATAGATTTAAACGATATATCGGAAAGTTTTAAAAGTTGCATAAAAGACGATCTGATAGAGATTGATTATAAATAACCACAGGAAGATGCTATGAAAATAAAATTTTTACAGGTTATTGTATCTTATGTAATAATGTTATTTTTTAGTTGCAGCGTTTTTGCAAATTTGATTGAACGTCCATATGAAAGAATACACGTTTCCGAAAAAGATATCATAAAAAAAGTTAAGCCGCAAAAAGGCTCACTTAAAGAATACCAGCCGCAACAAAAAACCGTAAAAGCCGTCATAGTTGACAAAAAGGACGTCTCTTTATTTTTTGAACCTCACGGAGCTACTGTTAAAATTGGGGATTTTGTAAAAAAAGGCCAGTTAGTAGGGGTAAATTCTATCGGAAAACATCATTATGCAGAAATTTCAGGATATATTCACTGGTCTCATGCCTTATATGAGATAAATCCCGAATTTATCTTTTGCTTTACAGCTGAATATTCTGATTTGATGTATTTAAACGAAACAAACCCTGTAGACATTATATTAAAAGAAAATCCTTTAGAAAAAACTCAAGGTTGTATTTTATTTGAAGGCAGAATAAATTTGTTTTACGCAATAGCGTCTTTAAGAACACTTGGATTTAAAAAATTTAAGTATTACGCAACACCGTTAAATCAACTTTCCGAAAAAGAACAAAAACTGATTAAAATCAGAGAATCCATTGACGTGGTCTTAACTTTCTCCCCTGAAAATATTTGCCTTGTGCCAAATGAGTTCATACATGAACACGCCGGTAAAAAATTTGTCATATTTCGTCGCGATGACGATTACATCATCCAGAGATGTCAGGTTATAACAGGAATTTCAGATGGCAAATATACCGAAATCCTTTTTCCGAATCTTTCTGCCGATGACGATTTATTAGCTCTTGAGGAATCCAAATCCGTAAAAATTATATTGCTAAACGTCCAGGCCTTGCTTTCGGAATGAATTGTCTTGCCATTTTTTCAGGTTTTATAATAATCGTATTTTTTGCAGATCATTTTCAATAAATAGACGTAATGTTTACGGCAGTTTTAATATGTGTTTTATCGATTTATTTTGTATTAAAGAGGTTTTATGCCGGCAAGCCTGTACCTTTTAACGTTAACTCTGACAATAATAATTGAAACTTCCGTTGCGCTTATTTTAACAAGGGACAAAAAATTTATTTTACTTGTTATAATAGCGCAGATAATTACAAATCCCGCGTTAAATTTTTTAATCCAGACTTATCCCGAACTTTATTTTAACCCTGTGGCTATACTTTTGCTTGAAATAGCCGTAGTTATAATTGAATGGCTTTTCTATTTGGCTTTTTACGGAAAAAAACCTTTAAAGCTGTTTCTGTTTTCACTTCTGGCAAATGCCGGTTCTTATTTTTTTGGCGTTTTTATTCAAAAATTAGGGCTGTAGTAATTATTTGCCATATTTGATAAAATCATAAATCAATTGAATTATTGCGTCTATAGCTCAACTGGATAGAGCGTCAGCCTCCGGAGCTGAATGTTCCAGTTCAAATCTGGATAGACGCGTACATAATAGAGACTTAATAATATGAAAACCGTTATACAGCGCGTTAAAAACGCATCAGTGACCATAAATTCTTCGGAAAAAAGAGAAATATCAAAAGGGCTTGTCGTTTTGGCGGCATTCGGGCAGAATGACGACGGTGATTCGCTCAGAAAAGTTATTGAAAAAATAAGAAAGCTCAGGATATTTTCAAATGCTGAAGGCAAGTTTGATAAATCTTTGGAGGATATAAACGGAGAACTGCTGATAATATCGCAGTTTACGCTTTACGGAAACTGCAAGAAAGGAAACAGGCCGGATTTTCTCGGAGCGGCTTCTTTTGAAGAAGGAAAAAAACTGTACGAAGAGTTTTTAAGTATCGCAAAAGACTCCGGTCTTAAAGTTGAAAGCGGAGAATTCGGCGCAGATATGCTTGTTGAAATCAATAATGACGGACCTGTCACGATAATTCTTGATTCGGAAAATCTATGAATTTTGAAGAAAAAATAGAAAAGCTTTATTCGATGATGGACAGCTGCACAATATGCCCCAGAAAATGCGGAGCAAACAGAAATAAAGGCGAAAAAGGTCTTTGTAATACGGCGGATAAAATTTTTATTGCAAGCAGCAATGTGCATATGGGAGAAGAGCCTCCGATAACCGGCGAAAGAGGTTCGGGCACAATATTTTTTTCAAATTGCACCATGAAATGCGTTTTCTGCCAGAATTACCCTATAAGTCAGCTCGGCAACGGGCGTGAAGTAAGTGTGGACGAAGTCGCTTCAATAATGATAAACTTGCAGGAAAGAGGCGTGCATAATATAAATTTTGTGACGCCTACGCATTACAGCGCGGCAATTGCAAAGTCGGTTTATCTGGCACGAAAAAACGGGCTTCGAATTCCGACGGTGTTTAATTGCAGCGGATATGAAAAAGTCGAAGTTTTAAAGCTTTTGGAAGATACCGTCGATATTTATCTTCCGGACATAAAATATTCCGACAATGAAACTGCCTTTAAATATTCGGGCATAAAAGATTATGTTGAAATAAACCGCGCGGCGCTAAAAGAGATGGCAAGGCAAAAAGGGATCTTAAAAATTAATGAAAACGGTATAGCTGAAAAAGGCGTTTTGATAAGGCATATGGTTTTACCCGGGAATGTAGAAAATACGAAAAAGTCTTTGGATTTTATAGCGCAGGAACTTTCAAAAGAAACTTTTTTAAGTCTTATGGCGCAGTATCATCCGGCGCATAAGTCGTCGGGATTTAAAGAATTGTCAAGAAATTTGACGATAGAAGAATATGAAGAAGCTTATGATCATCTTGAAAGTCTTGATTTAGAAAACGGATGGCAGCAGGAGCTTGAATGAAAAGAACAATGCGTTTTAAAAACTGGTACCCGGATAATATCGAAGAAATAGAAAACTATATTCCGGACGTGAAAGAAAAAAAAGCCGTTATAGGCATAGTCAGCCCGCACGCGGGATGGATCTATTCCGGAAGGACCGCCGGAACAGCATATGCGTCGTCCGGAATGTTTGATACTTATGTTATTCTATGCCCGAGCCATACGGGGCTCGGCCCTGAAATATCGATATATCCTTCGGGCTCGTGGGAAACGCCTATAGGAGATTTGGAAATTGATTATGAATTCGCAAAACTCATTGCTTTAAATTCAAAATTTGCCGAGTTTGACGATACCGCCCATATAATGGAACATTCCATAGAAGTGCAGCTTCCTTTCATCAAAAAAATAAATCCTTCCGCGAAAATAGTTCCGATTTGCATAGCGTCTTACGAATGCGCAAAATGCATGGATCTGGCGCAGGCGGTTTATAAAGCTTCAAACGAACATAATAAAAAAGTCTGCGTTATTGCTTCCACGGATATGAGCCATTATTCGAACGCGTCAATAGCTAAAATATGCGACGATATGGCGATCAAAGAGATCATGCAGCTTGACGGCAAAGGTTTGCTGGAAGTAGTGGAAGAGAAAAATATAAGCATGTGCGGCGCTCCGCCGGTAGCGGCAATGCTTTTTTATTCAAAGCTTGCAGGCGCAAAAACCGCCGAACTTGTAAGATATTCAAATTCCGGCGAAGTCAGCGGCGATTTCAGCGAAGTGGTGGGATATGCGGGGATGATAGTTTATTAACGGCAGAGTGAAAGGCAGAGAATAGATACGGCAAAGGCCTTTATTCCCCTTTTGGAAAAGGGGTGGACGAAAACAAAGTTTTCGGACGGGGTATTTTAAAGGTAACGGCAAATCCTTCGGAGACTTCCAAACGGCAGAAGCTCAGCAGCTCAGCAACGGCAAAAGATAAGGGTCATGGGGACGGAGGAATTGACCACGCCGTTTGTGGTAAATTGCTCCGTCCACATGACACGCCGGAGCAGCAGAGAATAGAGAAAAGAGAATAGATACGGCAAGCGGCAACCCTAACCCATTCGGGAGAAAAGGCGCAGCAGTTCCGACAATTTTATCGGCTATCACGGAGAAACAAATGTTTTGGAAATACGGAGTTGTTATACTGCTGAACACTTTTTTGGGGCCCGGCGTGGGGCAGTTGGTCTTAAAACAGTTTAAAAAAGGGTTTATTATACTCGGTATTGCCGCTTTAATATTGGTATTGATGTCGGTTATTCTTATTTCTTCGGTTGATCCTGCCGCTATGCCTGTGGATTTTGGCGCGATGAAAGAATTTGCAAAAAATTTGATTGAACAAAATTCCGGCAAATTAAAAATTATCAATTATGCTTTGATGATACTGTGGGCATACTCTTATGCCGACATAATAATGAGCGCCGTTGCGGAGCGCAGGAAAAACGAAAATCAAAAAGAAGAAAACTAAGCGTTTTGTTTTGATCCGGCAGCAATAATTTTGCGTTATAGGATATAATTAAAATGAAAAAAAATAAATCAAAAATAATATTAATGACAACACTGTGCATTGCGTTTGTGTGCGGCTGTGTTTCAAAAGGAGTAAAAAGAGTGGAATACGATAACGGGCTTACGGCCATACTAAAAAGCGATAAAAACAGTCTTGCCGCTTCCGTCGCGGTTTATGTCAGAGTCGGCGCGGTTGACGAAAAACCCGAACAGGCCGGACTCTCTCATTTCCTCGAGCATTTAATGTTTAAAGGAAGCAAAAATTATCCGGGCGACGAGCTTAGCCGCAGGGTAGAAAATATGGGCGGATACATTAATGCCGCCACGTCAAACGAATATACGATGTACTATATTGACGTCCAAAAAGACGGCGTTGAAGAAGCCGTAAAAATGCTTGCCGATACCATGCAAAATCCTCTCCTACCTTCCGACGATATAGACAGAGAAAGAAAGGTTGTTATCGAAGAGATCCAAAGATATTTCGATAATCCTTATGCGGCTCTTTATGAAACTTTTTCTAAAAATTTGTATGAGAAAAGCGCTCTTAAAAACAGCGTTATCGGCACGGAAAAAGTCATATCTTCGGTATCAAGAGACGAAATTTACGGATATTACAGCGATCATTATATTGCGCAAAAAATGTCTGTTGTCGTTTGCGGAAATTTTGACGAGCAGAAAGTCGCAAAACTTATAGACGAAACTTTCGGAAAATTTGAATCGAAACGGATCCCTGAAGAACCTCAGCTTTTGGAAGACGTGCGCGCCGGTAAAGAGATCGTGAAAAAAAGTAAAGTTGAAATAGGCTATATGTTTTTCGGATTTTTGGGGCCGGACGCAAGTTCCGACGATATTTTTGCGGCTGACCTTGCAATGCACGTTTTAGGCGGCGGCAAATCTTCAAGACTGTACAGAGTTCTTAAGGAAGAAAAGCAGCTTGTTTATTCGATAGGCTCTTCGTTTCAATCAATGAAAGGGACCGGAGCCGTTTATGTCAGCGCGGTTTTTGATCCGGCAAATTATGAAAAAATAAAAGAAGAAATAAACGCGCAGATACAAAATATGATCGATAGCGGAATAAGCGGCGAAGAGATTGAAAGAGCTAAAATTTCAATGAAATCAAGCTGGAGTTTTTCTTTTGAAAAACCTTTTAATATAGGATATGTCTACGGCATATGGCAGCTTATGGGCAGGCCTGAAATAGCGCGTGAATATCTTTCAAAAATGAATGCGTTAAAAGCTTCGGACGCGCAGGAGTTTTTAAAAAAATATTACGGCAAAGAAAAAGTGACATACGCGGCCTTGCTGCCAATAAAAGACAGATAGTAGTTGAGTGTAAGGGGGACGGAGGAATTGACCACGCTGTTTGTGGTAAATTGCTCCGTCCCCCTGACACGCCGCGCGGCAGAGAAAAGATAAAAGAGAATAGATAAGGACTGAGCGTATGAAAAAAATTTTATTTGTTTTATTGTTTTTTTTGATGTCACAAACCGCTTTTGGAGGCACAATGGAAGAGTTTACGCTGAAAAATAACATAAAAGTAGTTTTTAATAAAACCGACGGCATAGAAGTTATTTCAATGAAAGTTTTTACGCCGGTATCCGTCTTATGCGAAAACGGCTCAAATGCGGGGATATCGGTTCTTGCGTCAAATCTTATGACGAAATCGACAAAGAACCGTTCAAATGAAGTTTTGGCAAAAGACGTCGACAATATAGGCGCGGATCTTTCCGCGAATACCGATTACGATATGTCGTTTATAAATATGAGTTTCCTGTCGGAATATTTTGACAGAGCCGCGGAAATTTTTTCCGACGTAATACAAAATCCGGCGTTTGACGAAAATGAAATCGCAACGGAAAAGAAAAATATGATAGCGGGTCTCAATGCCAGAAAAGACAGCATATTCAATACGGCATTAGACGCTTTCACTGAAAATTTTTATAAAGATATGCCGTATGCTCTTACCGTTTTGGGGAAAGAAGAAAGCATTAACGCAATTACCCTGGAACAGCTTTTTGAGTGGCACAAATATTCTTTTAATTCTTCAAATATTATAATATCCGTTTCAGGCAATATCGACAAAAAAACTTTGCAAAACTCTCTTGAAAAATATTTCGGCAATGTCGGTTCAGGAGATAAATTTAAAAATGCGGAGTTTAATGCGCTAAACAGAAAATCCGAAACGCTGGAAGTAAAAGGCAAATTTAATCAGGCTTATATAATGCTGGGTTTTTCAGCGCCGGACATAAAAGATAAAGATTTTGTTACGCTGAAAGTTATAAGCACGGTGCTCGGCGGAAGAATGACCAGCAGGCTTTTTACGGAACTCAGAGAAAAACTCGGGCTTGCTTATGAAGTCAACTCTATTTACCCTTCAAGAAAAAACGAAAGTTTTTTTACGGTTTATATCGGTCTGGATAAAAAAAATATAGATTCAACGTTAAAGCGCATAGACGAAATACTGACGGATTTATGCGAAAATAAAATCGAAGAGCAGGAATTAAAAGACACGAAAACGTATATCAAAGGGCTTTACATAATGGACAGGCAGACAGTTTGGAAAAAGTCGTACTATTACGGCTGGCGCGAAATTATGGGGCAAGGCTATAAATACGACGACAAATATCTTGAAGACATAGAAAAAGTCAGCATTGAAGACATACGGGAAACCGCCCGCAGAATTTTTAAACAGAATTCTTTGACGGTGGTAGTAAGACCAACGGCAGATAAAAGGTAATAGGTAACAAGTAATACGGAGTAATAGCAAAAAATGAAAAATCGAAAGCTAAAAATTTTTACCTTTTACCTTTTACCTTTTATATTTTATTTGTTGTTATTGTTTTCCTGTTCGACGGAAGAGTCCCGGCGGCAGGGTGTGGTTTCGGATGATCTGTCTCCGGTTTACGGGGACGCGTTTATTACCGCCATAGGCAGCGACGTTTCTTTTATGAATCCGATACTTGCAAGCGATACGCCGTCGGGTTCGGTCAATGGGATGATTTTTAACGGGCTCATTAAATACGACGAAAACCTTAATATTGCCTGCGATTTGGCGGAAAGTTTTGAAGTTTCCGAGGACGGACTCGTTATAACTTTTTATCTCAAAAAAAATGTCAAATGGCATGACGGCCAGCCTTTTACCGCAAAAGACGTTAAATTTACTTATGATGTTTTAGTCGACACAAATACAAAAACGCCTTATTCTTCAAGTTTCACGCTTATCAAAGAGTTGAAAGTAATCGACGATTACACGGTAAAAGTTTATTATGACAAGCCTTTTGCGCCCAACCTTGAAAGCTGGGGAATGTCGATAGTTCCCGAGCATGTTTTTAAAGGATATGATTTTAACGATGCTCCGGCAAACAGGAGACCAATAGGAACAGGGCCTTATAAATTCGAATCGTGGCAGACCGACCAAAAAGTCGTGCTTGCGGCAAATCCCGATTATTTTGACGGAAAACCTTATATAAACAAATACATTGTCCGCATAGTTCCGGATTCGTCGGTACAGTTTTTGGAATTGAGAAACGAATCTTTGGACAGTGTAAGCCTTACTCCGGACCAGTGGAACGCGTATGAAAGCTTTTTTAAACATTATGAGAAATACAGACAGCCTACTTTCACTTTTACTTTTTTAGGATTTAACCGCCAGCGCAAACCTTTTGACAATAAAGATTTTCAAAAAGCCGTTGAGCTTGCTATAAACAAAAAAGACGTTATTGACGGAGTTCTTCTCGGCACAGGCATAGAAATCAACGGAATTTATCCTCCGCAAAGCTGGGCATATAAAGAGCTTCCCAAGTCGGAATATGATCCCGAAAAAGCTTTGGAAATTCTTGCTTCCATGGGATTTAAAGACATAAACAATGACGGATATTTGGAATATAACGGAAACCCGTTTGAGTTTACGATGACGACAAATCAGGGAAACAAACAAAGAGAACTCAGTGCACAAATTATACAGCAGCATCTGAAAAAAATAGGACTAAAAGCCAATATAAGAATTATTGAGTTCAGCACTTTTATAAATCAATACATAGCAAAAAGAGATTTTGACGCCGTAATAATCGGCTGGAGCACTACTTTAGATCCTGACCAATATTCTTTATGGCATTCGCAGCAGACAGCGCCGAGACAGTACAATTTTCTTTCTTACAATAACCAAAAAACCGATAAACTTTTTGAAGACGCCAGAACCACTTTTGACGTCGAAAAAAGAAAAAAAATGTACCATGAGATACAGGATATAATGTACGAAGACCCTCCGTGCATATTTTTATATTGTCCGGACAGCTTGTCCGCATTGCACAAAAGATTTAAAGGCGTAAAAAACACGCCTGCAGGCATTGGATATAATTTTATAGAATGGTGGACGCCGAAAAACGAAACGAAATACTCTTTTTAATTAGTAATGAGTAACGAGTAATTAGTAATTGTCGTGCGGGGCAAAGCCCCGCTTATTAATTAGGTGCGCAAA
>WRNH01000014.1 GCA_009776745.1 Endomicrobiia bacterium
GGATAAAGACAGCGATTATCAAGAAAGGCTGAGAAACGCTTACGAGGGACTTTCTCCCGAAGAATATTAAACGACAATTACGAATTGCAAATTACTATAGGGTCTCTCTAATAACCCTGCCTACGTCGGTCATTCCCGTGAAAACGGGAATCCATGTTTGCTGTTGTCGTCGATAAAAAAGCAACGTGAATTCCCGATAACAAATTTCGGGAATGACACCACTTTAGATAGATTTTTAGAGAGACCCAATTACGAATCAACGGCGAATACAAAACAGCCGTAGTTTCCTTTTTTTGTTTAGTACGCGTAATTCATGTCCACACACCCTAGCTTCCGAGTTTCTAATACGGAGTTTGAAGTGAGGGGTTAACTTCACACTCCAGATTTTTTTGTTATTACAAGGAAAAAAGATGTATTTAAAAAAAGTAGAAGTATGCGGTTTTAAATCATTTGCCGACAGGACGGTTTTGGGCTTTGAAAAAGGAGTATCCGGAATTATAGGGCCTAACGGCTGCGGCAAATCAAATATAGCGGACGCCATACGCTGGTGTCTCGGAGAGCAGCGCGCGAAATCAATGAGAAGTTCCCAAATGCAGGAAGTTATTTTCGGCGGCACTCAGACGAGAGCAACTACCGGCATGGCGGAAGTTGCTCTTACGTTTGACAACTCTCAAAATGTTCTGCCGATAGATTATTCGGAAGTAATTGTAACAAGAAGGCTTTTCAGAAGCGGCGAGAGCGAATATTTTATCAATAAAACCCAGTGCAGGCTTAAAGACATAAGAGACATGTTTTTGGATACCGGTATCGGTTCCGACGGATACTCCATTATTGAGCAGGGAAAAGTTGATTTTCTTACTACCGCAAAACCCGAAGACAGAAGAGAACTTTTTGAAGAAGCCGCCGGAGTCGCGAAATATAAAGTAAGAAGAGAAGAGACGCTGCGCCGCCTTGAAAAAATAGATACCGACATGGGGCGTTTGTCGGACGCTTTGGCGATACATAAGCAGCAGATAACCGCTTTGGATATAGCCGCAAAAAAAGCAAAACAGTATAAAAAATATCAGGAAGAGCTTGCGAAATACGAAATCGCGGCTTTGGTGCAGCATATTACCTACGGAAATAATGAAATCGACAGGATCAAAAAAGATTTAGACCCCAAAATAAAAGAATTTGAAACAAATAATACGGTGGCAAACCAGCTTGATGCCGGCATTCAGGAGATACGTTTAAGTCTTGACGAAAAAAATGAACTGTATGTGAGTCTTAACAGAGATTTGAGCGAAATAAAAACGCAGATAGGCATTGCCGACCAGATAATACAGCATTCGGCGCAGAGAGAAACGGAAATAAGGACCGAGCAGGAAAGGCTTGCCGCGGAAGCGGAGATAAACCGGGAAAAAGCCGCGCAGTATGAAGAGCAGCTCAATTCCATTAATACCGACGACGGTTCTCTTGCCGCGGAAACTGCGGATCTTGAGCGGATATATAAAGAGAAAGAACGGCAGTATAATTCGGTCAAATCAAAGCTTTTTGAAATAGAAGCAAGGGAAACTGCAATACGTTCCAGACTTTCGGAGCTTGAAAGCGAAAAAGAAGCGCAGATAAATTCCAAAGCCGAATTTTCGGAAACTAAAATACATTTGGACGCCGAAACCGCGTCTTTGCAGAGAATAATCGCAAGATTGGAAAGCGAGATCGAACCAACAAATACAGAAATAGCGAGAATCGAATCGGAACTTGCCGCGTCAAAAGAATCTCTCCTTTCTTTTGAATCGAAAAAAGAAGAGATCAATAAAACCGTGGCTGAAAACGAAGCAAAACTCGACGAGCTTGAAACAAAACTTGCGCGGTTAAAAGAAAATATCGCTTCAAACGAGTCGAGAACGGCCACATTGCGCGAGTTTGACCAGCAGGATCCGATGCGTTCGGCAATCAGGACCGTTTTAAATTTAGGGATAGCAAGAGGTCCGGTAAGCAGCCTTATGGATTCCGACGGCGATAAGAACGAGCTTATAGCTTCGGCGCTCGGCGAGAAACTTAATTATCTCGTTTGCGCTACGGCTGCAAAAGCCGAAGAAGCGATAAAGTTTCTGGAAGATAACGGGCTTTGCAGGCTTTCTTTTATTGTCGAGGAAAAAATTCCGGACGGGCAGTTTTCTTCGGCGATGGGTTTGCCTATGGGGTTTACCGAGCTCATAAAATATATCAGATATTCTCCCGAAAATGAAAAATTAATAAAATTTATATGCGCCAATGCCATAGTTTCCGGAAGCAAAGTTTACGGAAACGTCATAGTTCAGGGCGGCGGAAAAACTTCTTTTGAAAAACCGGTCTTGATTGAAGAGCAGATAAAAAAACTTCAGGAAAAAAGCGCCGAACTTATTGATTCAGCCGCTTCCGTTCAGGCTGAGATAGACAATATAAACGAGTATCAGATAAATTCAAGGCTTGAAAAAGAAAGATTCGGATTTGACGCGGTAAAAATCAAAACGCAGCTTGAAAGCAAATATGCGCAAATCGAAGAAAAAAGAAACGACATTAAAAATACCGTCGAAGAAATAAATAAGCATAAAGAGGAAATAAACGCTAAAAGTTCGGAACTCGGATCATTTAATGAAAAAATATCCGTTTTTGACGGGCAGCTTGCAAGAATTGACGATGAAGAAAACGGACTTTACGACGAGCTTAAAAATATAGAAAACGATATTGCGGCAGTAAGGCAGGAAGAAGAAACGATTGCTCCTCTTATGATGGACGCAAGAAGCGCGTGGGACAAAAAAGCCGGCGAAATGGAAAATAAGCAGAAAGGGCAGCAGTATATCGCTGACAATATTGCCAATATAAAACGGCAGATCGAATATGCCGTAAATAAAACCGCCGAAAATGAAAATAAACTTGCGGAACTTTTAACGACTCAGGAGACAGAGACGGTCAAGATCCGGCAGCATTATGAAGAGCAGGCGCAAAAAGAGGCATTGATTCAAATTTCTTTAAACGACAGACAGAAACTTCAGGACGATATAGACGCAAAAACAAACGCGTGGCATGAAATGAGAGGGAAAGTCGACGATTTAAACGCTGAAATGAACGCCATGCAGATCGATTTGAAAAACTTTGAGTATCAGAGAAATGATTTGGAAAAACGTCTTGTTGAAACTTACGGCAAACCGTATGAAGAGATCAAAAATAATTTTGACGGCATTGAAGTAAATCACGAAGAGATAAACAGAATCAAAAGGAAAATGGAATCTCTGGGTTCGGTAAATCTTGCAGCCCAGGAAGAGTATGACGCTTTGGAACAGAGGTACAATTTTCTTTTAACGCAGCAGCAGGATTTGCTTAAAGCCAAAGACGATCTTCATGAAGTTATAAGAAAGATAAACGTTTCAACCATAGAGAATTTTAAAAAGACTTTTGACGTTGTGAGAGAAAATTTTAAAGAGCTTTACAGAAAACTTTTCGGCGGCGGCGAAGCTGACCTTATGCTTACCGACGAAAATAATCTTCTGGAAAGCGGAATTGACATATTTGCGCAGCCTCCCGGAAAAAAGCTTCAAAACATATCGCTTTATTCCGGAGGAGAGAAAGCTTTGACGGCTGTTGCTTTGCTGTTTGCTTTTTTTATGGCCAAGCCTTCGCCTTTCTGTATTCTTGACGAAGTCGACGCTCCTCTGGACGACGCAAATATAGGAAGATATATTGCCATGGTGAAAGAGTTTGCTTCAAAAACGCAGTTCTTAGTAGTAACGCATAACAAACGCACTATGGAAATGGCCGATGTTCTTTACGGAGTAACAATGGAAGAACAGGGCGTATCCAAAATTATTTCCGTAAGAATGAATAAACAAGATGACAATATCGAGGAGGCGGCCGCTCAATGATGACGAAAATAAGCCTGCTTAAATGCAAAGATTATGATAATGCCAACATCACCGTCAAAGAAGCCGTAAATCTTCTCGGCGGTATTTCTTCTTTTGTTAAACCCGGTGAAAAAATATTGGTAAAGCCGAATCTTTTGAGCCCAAAAACTCCGGATAAGGCCGTTACGACTCATCCTGAAATTGTAAGAGCTGTTATACAGCTTGTTAAGAAAGCAGGCGCGGTTCCTGTTGTGGGGGACAGCCCCGGCGGAGCGGCGCATACCAATATTAAAGAGCTTTGGGACGTAACGGGCATGACGCAGGTTTGTAAAGAAGAAGGGGTTGAAATTGTCAGTTTTGAAGCCGCCGGCGCAAAAGAAATTGATATTAACGACGTAAATGTCGAAAAGGTTTTATTTTCGAACATTGTGTTAGACTGCGACGGGATAATAAATCTTCCTAAATTGAAAACCCATTCGCTTATGACTTTTTCATCCGGAATAAAAAATTTGTACGGCTGTATTCCCGGGCTTAGAAAAGTTGAATATCACAAACTTGCTTCGAAAAATGAAGATTTCGGACATCTTTTGGCAAACATATATCTGTTTTTGAAAAATAAAATAAGATTTACTTTGGTAGACGGAATTTTAGGGATGGAAGGCAACGGACCGAGTTCGGGAGACATAAGAAAAATAGAAATGATCGCGGCTTCTTCCGATACCATGATGCTTGACGCTTTTTTATTTGACAGTCTCGGCGGAAATATTATGAAAAATCATATATTCAAAAAATTAAATATTTTTCCCGACAATTTAAACAGGCTTTCCATAATAGGCAAACTTCCCGGCGATTTTGATTTGTCGAACTTCCGTTTTCCGCATACCATAAAACTGGATTTGTTTCCTAGATCGTTTATAAGAATTTTAGGAAAATTTTTATGGGTCAAAACCAGAGTTAACTTATCCAAATGCGGCGGATGCATGTTTTGCGTAAAGTCGTGCCCCGTACACGCGATCGAGATAAAAGAAGACATAAAAAGACCTTTTGTAATAGATAAAAAATGCATAAGCTGTTTTTGCTGCCATGAACTTTGTCAGTTTAGAGCCATAGATTTTAAGAAGAGCCTGCTGGCAAAACTTTTTATGTAGGTATAAAGGCAAATAATAGGTAATAGGTAAAAGGTAAAAGGTTTTGGTGTTTTCGCAAAACGAAAACCGATAAACAAGTTTCGGCAAAGCCGAAACGTAATACCTATTACCTATTGCTTTTTATCTGTCATTTGAGGTTATTGTGTCCAAAAGAAGTAAAATCCAAAATTATCTTGAATACAGCTTTCTGAAAGCAGCGATGTTTTTTATGTACTTATTTCCGCTTTCTTTTGCCCTGAAAATAGGACAGTTTCTTGCCGCGTTTATATATTATTTTGTTCCGATAAGAAAAAAACACGTTATCGGCATGCTCTCAATATCGTTTCCCGAAAAATCCGTAAAAGAAATAAAACAAATAGCTAAAAACACATATAAAAATTTTATGAAAACCGTAATAGAAATGGTTTTTTTCCCTGTTCTTTCCGACGATATGATAAAGGATATGATGGTTTATGAAAACGAACAGGTCATAACCGGCGTCTTGTCGAGAGGGAGGGGGATGATTCTTATGTCCGCGCATTTCGGCAATTGGGAGCTTACAGCTCTGGCTTTTTCAAAGAGCCGCCCGATATCGGTTATCGTCGCGAAACAGTCGAATCCTCTTGTGGATAAAATGATAAATGACATACGGACAAAAAAGGGATTTAAAACTATAGACAAAGACGATAAAATGGCTTTCAGAAATATACTTAAAACTTTAAGGGCAAATGAGACCGTTGCCATTCTTGCAGATCAGGATGCCGGAAAACAGGGCGTTTTTGTGCCGTTTTTCGGGCGTCCGGCTTCGACCCCGAAAGGTCCCGCTCTTTTTGCAATAAAAGCGGGAAGCCCGCTGGTATCGGCCTTCGGCATAAGGCAGCCCGACGGAAAAGTTAAAGTTAAATTTCAGGAAATTCCTTTTGCCGATGCCGCTGATGACGAAGAAAAGATAAAAATTGTTAATACAAAATATTCGCAAATGCTTGAAGAAATTGTCAGAGAACATCCCGACCACTGGTTCTGGTTCCACAGGAAATGGAAAACAAGACCGGATGCATAGAGGCACGAATGTCCTTCTGCTGCATTCAGTATAAACTCCGAGGCACGGTAAAATAGCTTTGCCGTTATGCGGATGCAGAGCTGCATTGTCCTTGCCGAACTGCAGCTTTTGAACTTTACCAAAAAATTGTCAATGAAATGCGGTGGGTGTCGCCGAGGTTTCCCATGGGGACAAAAGCATAATCTAAAATTAAATATTTATATTCAAACCCAATGCCAGCGCTGAGCCCGGACAGATCCTCGCTTTCCGGTATTGTATTGTATCCTGCCCTGAACATTACGTTTACATCTTCCGAAATTTCTAATGTATATTCGCCGCCGCCGGCGTAGTATATGTCTCTGTCCGCAGTTTTGCCGGCATCCGCCGCAAGAAGAAGATTGTGCAGAACGTAAAAACCTGCTCCTAATCTTATAGCAGTCGGAAGTTTTTCGGTCTCAGCGTCGTATTTTATTCCTTTTCCCATATCAACGACGGAAACGCCTATCATAAGCCTGTCAAAAAAAAGCGGCGAGCTTAATCCTGCGCTAAACGCGTATGCGTTAGCGGCGTTTATTATTTCGGATTGTATGTATTTTGCGGCGACTCCGATCCCGAAACCGCCTATATTCACTCCGAATCCCAAAGCCGCGGCAGCATCGTATGGATTTATGTTCCCCATGGAATATCCGTCTGCGTCAAATGCGTTTATGCCGCCCGCAGAAAAATATTGCGCAGATACTCCGATCGCGCTCCTTTTTCCGATATTTATAAGTATGGAAGCATAATCATAGAATGTTTCTTCAACATATATCGCGTGCATAAAATCTACAGAGTTCACTCCTGCTGAGGCTAAAAGCCCCGGATTCCAGTACATAGCTGTAGAATCGTCGGCTATGGCGGTTCCTGCGCCTCCCATTCCTATATATCTTGCTCCGCCTCCCATTTCAAGAAAAGCCAAAGCAGTAGTGCCGTTTGAACCGGCATAAACCTCTCCGGCGGGAAACGCCAGCAGCAGAAACATAGCCAAGAACCGCATGATTTTTTTCATAATGTTTCTCTTTATTAAACAATTAATATGTGGATTGCTTCTTCAGAAAACTTCGTTTTCTTCATCGCAATGACAGCAAAACTTTATCTTTCCACGGCAATTTTGATTTTCTTTTTATTTCCGTTTTTATCTTCCATATACGCTATATACACTCCGCTGGCCGCTTTTTCGCCTGCATTATTTTTTCCGTCCCAAACTGCCGTTCCGCCCGCGTCGGCTTCCAAATTTCTCACGGTCTGCCCCAGCAATGTATATATCTTTATTTGCGTTCCTGCAGGAATATTTGAAAAATGCATTTTGGAATAATTCGCTCCCTTCGACGGCCGTATAGGGTTGGGATAATATTTCACATCCTCAAATGCTTTTACAGCGTTTGCCGTTCCCATTATCGCAAATACGGACAAATATTCCGTATTTACCGTTACCAGCTTATTTTCCTTGTCAACCTTTGACTTTAGCGGCATCCACACATTTTTTCCTTCGTCATACATTGAGATACCCAGCCTGTCTTCGTCCATTTCCGTTATGTCGGACTCATTATAAGGCAGTCTCAGCTCTATTTCTTTTTCCGGCTTTTTCCCTTGCGCATCGACATAAACGGCTATATTCGTATGTCTTAATTCTTTCGCATAAGATTCTGTCTGCGCAAAACCGGTTTGCTGGTATATAGTGATTTTTACGTCTTCGCTGAATGTTCTTTCCGGGATTATCATCATTCCGGTATTTTGAACGCCGTTTTTGGATATTACCGGAAACATTATTACTGCGCCTGCATATGCAAACAAATTATATGCTGTGCTGTTATCCGGCGTTATATTCATATTTGACGCTGCCGCATATTCAGGGCCTCCGTCATATGCCGCTGCATATACTTTCCAAGTTCCGGTAATAGCCGCAAACGTTCCGGTTATCTGCGTTGCGCTTACCGACATTATGTCCGGCATTATCTTTATATTTTCATCCGACGCATTCTTTAACACAACTTTTGTATAGCCGTTTATAAATCCGGTTCCGTTTACGGTCAAATTTACCGTATCTCCCGTTTTTGCCTCGGCAGGCGCAAAACTTGTTATTGTTAACGCATCATATATTGTCACTGCATTCGTTTTGGTTATGTGATCCCCGCTTGCGTTTGTTACCGTTAAATCAAATTCCGTGCCGTTTGCTGTGCCTGAAGGTATCGCAAATGACGCCGTTATACCGGTTGTTCCGCTCTGTGCTATACCGGTTCCGTTTATTACCGTATCTCCTATCAGCTCTATGTTTGCTCCGCTTTGAAAATCCGTTCCCGTTACGCTTAAGTTCAGCGTTGTTCCTCTTATTCCTATCCCGGGCGTCACGCTGCTTATTGCCATATCGCCCTGCACCAAAAATATTCCGTTCATCATTATGTCGCTTGCATAACCCGTGCTTGACACCGCCAAATCCCAATATCCTATTGCTGCCGTACCCGGTATATCAAATGACGCCGTTAATTTGTTTGACGAATTGTATGTTACGGAATTTGCCGTTATCGTGTTTGTTCCTTTTATAAGTTTTACCGTTGAACCTTCCAGCAGGCTTGTTCCGATTATTTCAACATTTACCGTTACGCCTCTTTTGCTTGAATCCGGTATTATGCTGTCTATCATTTTGCCTGTCAGCATTACGTTAAAATTTCCCGCTGCCGCATATTCGGGACCGTTTTCATATGCCGCTGCATACAATTTCCATGTGCCCGCAACAGCATTAAAAGTTCCAGTTATTTGCGTACCGCTTACCGAAGTTATGCTTGGTATTATCGTTTGACTTTCATTTGACGCGTTTTTTAACACAATTTTTGTATGACCGTTTATAAATCCGGTTCCGTTTACCGTCAAATTTACCCTTTCTCCGGCAATGGCCTGCAATGGCATAAAATTTGTTATTGCCGGCGCGCCGTATATTGTCACTGCCTGCGTTTTTGTCACATAATCGCCGCTTGCGTTTGTTACCGTTAAATCAAATTGCGTGCCGTTTGCAGCGGTTGACGGTATTGCAAATGCCGCAGATATTCCGGCAGTTCCGTTCAGCGTCACGCCGGTCCCGTTTATCACCGTGCTGCCGTTTGTCAGCTTTATGCCTGCTCCGCTTTGGAAATCCGTTCCTGTTACGCTTAAGTTCAGAGTAGTCCCTCTTATCCCTAAGCCAGGCGTCACATTGTTTATCGACATATCTCCCTGCACTAAAAATATTTCGGGTTTCATTATATCGCCGGAATATCCCGTGCTTGATACTGCTAGATCCCAATATCCTGTTTGCGCCGCGCTTGGTATTGTAAATGACGCCGTTAATCTGCTTGATGAATTATATGTCACGGAATTTGCCGTGATCGTGTTTGTTCCTTTTATCAGCTTTGCCGTTGAGCCTGCAAGCAGATTCGCTCCGTTTATTTCAACGTTTACCGTCACGCCTCTTTTGCTTTCTGCCGGCGTTATTGAGTTTATTGTCCCGGTAACCAATGCCGCGCTGTATACTGTCACAGCCTGCGATTGGGTTATATAATCGCCGCTTGTGTTTGTTACGGTCAAATCAAATTTTGTTTCGCTTGCAATATTCGGCGGTATCGCAAAAGACGCCGATACTCTGGTATTTCCGTTACGCGACACATTGGTTCCGTTTATCACCGTGGCGCCGCTTGTTAATTTCACTGTCACTCCGTTTTGAAAATCCGCGCCGGTCACGGTTAAATTTAACGTCGTTCCTATTGTTCCTGAACTGGGCGTCACGCCGGTTATTGCCATACTGTTTCCAAGTACAAAAAATATTCCCGTCTTTGTTATATCGCTTGCATATCCCGAGCTTGATATGACCAAATCCCAGTATCCTATTGCCGCATTGTTCGGTATATTGAATGCCGCGGTCAGTTTGTTTGATGAATTGTATGTTACCGATGCCGCCGTTATTGCGGTGCTTCCGGTTCTTGTCAGCCTTACCGTTGAGCCTGCCAGCAAATTCGTTCCGTTTATCTCCACGTTTACTGTCGTATTCCTTCTGCCGGACTCAGGCTCTATCGTATCTACCGTGCCGGTCACCGTTATATTCATATTTGACGCTGCCGCGATTTCCGGACCGTTTTCATACGCCGCAGCATATACTCTCCACGTCCCGGCAGTAGCCGTGAATGTCCCTCTTATCTGCGTTGCGGTCGTTGACGTTATGCTCGGCGTTATTGTTATATTTTCATTTGACGCATTTTTCAGCGTAATCTTGCTTTGTCCCGCGATAAATCCCGTTCCGTTTACCGTTAAATTTACGGTTTCGCCGGCATTTGCCTGTGTCGGCGTGAAGCTTGTTATCGTTAACGCGTATATCGTCACTGCCTGCGTTGAAGTCACGTGATCGCCGCTTGCATTCGTTATCGTTAAATCAAACTTCGTATTATTTGCAACGGATGACGGTATTGCAAATGACGCTGTCATGCCCGTGCTGCCGCTCAATGTTACGCCGCTGCCGTTTATCACGGTGCTGCCGTTTGTTAATTTTATGCCTGCTCCGCTTTGAAAGTCGGTTCCGGTCACATTCAAGGTCAATGCTGTTCCGCTATATCCCGTATTAGGCGTCACATTGCTTATCGACATATTTCCCTGCACAAAAAATATTTCGGGTTTCATTATATCGCTTACATAACCCGCGCTTGATACCACAAGATCCCAATATCCTATTGCCGCCGCGCTTGGTATTGCAAATGACGCCGTTAATCTGCTTGATGAATTATATGTCACGGAATTTGCCGTTATCGTGCTTGTTCCTCTTACAAGTTTTGCCGTTGAGCCTGCAAGCAGATTCGCTCCGTTCATTTCAACGTTTACCGTCAAGCCTCTTTTGCTTGAATCGGGCGTTATTGAATCTATTGTTCCGGTTACTAACGGCACTCCTCCGCCGCTTCCTACACGGAAAGTCATTGAATTTCCGGGAGCAGATATTAATGTTATGGGTTTGCCGGCAAGCTGCCCCGTATAACTTATGCTGTTGGGATTTGTATTATCCGTAAACGAAGTAAAATTATAAGAAGCATTGCTGCTGGACTTGAAATAAACATTAGTCGGTCTTCTGTTGGATATCAGCGCTTTTGGGCTTTGTCCGTTGGCTTCTTCCAAGCCCACCATAAGACGCGCGGCTTGCGGACTGTTATTATTGGTTTGCGATTCGTCTATATGCCATATCAATAAGCCTCTGCCTATCGCAGCCGACTGCTGCGGGATCCCCGTATCAAACCCGCCGCCGTTTCTATTTTCGATTAAAAAATATTCTTCCCTTCCGTTTGTGCCTGTCCAAAATTGAGGACCTTTAAATTTATATATGTTATTATCGTTGAGCGCAGAATCCAAAATAGTAATATCTGCATTATCCGGAAGGTTTATAAGAGCAGTAACGCCCACGGATTTTTTGCACCACGCGCTCCATAAAGGAGGAGTATATCCGTTGCCGCAGTGGCTTCCGCCGCTCATAAGGCAGAACTCCCCGACGCCTTCATGCGTTGCGGTGCTGCTGGTATCGTATAGATCCGGAAGCCCGAACAATTCGTGGCTGACTTCGTGAGTTATTGTCCCGGGGCCTACCATTCTGTTTACATTGCTTACGCTTCTTAATTCATTTGAGCAATTGTAGCCGCGTATTCTTATACCTCCTGCCGTAAACATTGCCGTTGTATTTCCGGAATAATATGACGCATGAGGCCATATGGTAGTTACTCCGCCGCCGCTTGACTGGCCGCGGCCAGCGTATATTATGGTTAAACTGTCCAGCCAGCCGTTCGTTGCGCACTGGGCGAAATTAAACCCTGTGGCTTCAAGTTTTCTTAATGCCTCGGGAACTAAATGACTTCTTACGTATTGATAACGCGAATTGCCGACATACCATGCCGATGTTTCATCCAGCGTAATTACTACGCTGACTACGGAATCCACAATATAATTGCCGTAAGAAGCCGCGGAAAAATAATCTTTAACGCTTCCGGCTGTCGCGGTTCCGGAGTATCCGCTTCCGGCGTATCCGGGCTGGGTCATTAAATTTTGAAAAGACGCCTGAGGATTAGGCGTGGTAAATTTTGTATCGGCAAACTGCACGAGTATTACCAGAGGTTTTTTTATTACAGGGTTAGCAGGATCTCCCGATATTATGGGATTAGCCGGATTTTCCGGCGGTTCGCCGCCGGACGGTTCAGCGGACGGATCGCCAAAAGAGCGGGTTCTTTGAGGCTTCATCCAGTCCCTTCTGTCAAAGCCGGCAGGCCTCATGGAATCCATATTTCTTTGCCTTATCTGCTCAAAATCCCTGTCTTTTATGCTTCTTCTTAAACCCAAACTTTGCGGACTTGCCCTTCCGACTCTGTGGGAAGTGCGCCGAAGAGAACCGTTCGCATCCTGCTCGGCATACACCCATTCTTTTGTTTGCGCATCTTGAAGTACCGTATAACCTTGGGAATCCTCGGCCCAGCTGTAAAATTCGTCGCCGAATAAACGTATGGTTACTTTGGTTCCGTCAGGCTGTTCAAAATCTATGGGATTATTATAGGCGGGCTCGGCAAATGATAAAGATACGGCCGCGGAAGATATAAAAACCGCGGATAAAAATACTTTTACCGCCACACAGAATTTTTTCGTCATTTTTTTTATAATATCCATATATTAACCCTTGCCGTAAAACCGGCACAAAATAAACGTATAATTAAAAAGTATTCTTCTGTAATTAAGTATATAATAGCCTATATTCTTTAAATTTAAAGTACTTATTGAAAGCAAAGTTTTTGAGTAAGCCAGGCAAAACCGCGGCACGGCGAATATTTTGAACCGTATTTAAAATTTGATATAATCTTTAAATTATGAAATATTATAAATGTAATTTTTCCTGCCAATCTTTTCGAACTTGCCGAATTTGTTAGAGCTCACAGTCTTTTTTGTAAAAAAACCAAACAAAAATTAGATAACAGGAAATGTTATAATACAAAAAACATAATGAATAGACGCATAGATACGGGGAGTCATGGTAACGGCAATGAAAATGTAAAATATAAAATATTTTGAAAAGTTTAGTCTTTGTCGTTTTTATATTTTATATATTATATTTTCTTTATCTTCCCAGCTTCTGAGCGTCCGAGCTTCCGAAAAAGGATAATAATATGAAAGAAGAAAAATCATTGGATACGTTAAGACATTCCGCGTCGCATATAATGGCGGCGGCGGTGTTGGAATTATTTCCGGAAACAAAAGTCGCGATAGGGCCTTCGATTGAAGACGGTTTTTATTATGATTTTGACAGGGCAGAACCTTTTACGCCGGAAGATTTAACTAAAATCGAAGAAAAAATGCGTGAAATAGTGAAAGCAAATGAACCTTTTGTATGCTCAACAATGCCCAAAGACGAGGCAATAAAAGAGTTTAAATCAAAAGACGAGAAATATAAAGCCGAAATAGCTTCGGCAATTGAAGACGACAAAGTAAGCATATATAAGTCGGGCGCGTTTACGGACTTATGCAGAGGCCCTCATGTTGCGTCAACAGGCGAAGTGCGTCATTTTAAACTTCTTTCGGTTGCGGGCGCGTACTGGAGAGGGGATTCTTCAAGAGAAATGCTTCAGAGAATTTACGGTACGGCTTTTTTTACAAAAGAAGATTTGGACGATTATTTAAAAAAGCTTGAGGAAGCGCAAAAAAGAGATCACAGAAAGCTTGGTAAAGATTTGGATCTTTTCAGCGTTAACGACGCCGTAGGCGGCGGGCTTGTTTTGTGGCATCCGAAGGGCGCGCTTTTGAGAGATATAATCGAATCAAACTGGAAAAAATTTCATTTGGAAAATGATTATGAATTATTAATGACGCCGCATATTTCCAGCGAAGAACTTTTTAATATAAGCGGACATTTGCAGACATATTCGGAAAATATGTACGCTCCGATGGAAATAGAGGGCAATCCTTTCCGCATAAAACCAATGAACTGCCCGATGCATTTGATGATTTACAAAACAAAACTTCACTCTTACAGGGAACTTCCAATAAAATATGCGGAACTCGGTACGGTTTACAGATTTGAAAAATCCGGAGTGCTGCACGGTCTTTTGAGAGTCAGGGGATTTACTCAGGACGACGGACATGTCATAGTTCAGCCTGAGCTTTTGGAGCAGGAAGTTATAACGGTATTTCAAATGGCGATAGATTCTCTTAAGATGTTCGGTTTTGAAAATTATGAAATTTATCTTGCCACAAGACCGGAGAAAAAATATGTCGGAAAAGTTGAAGACTGGGACAAGGCTCAGGCTTCGCTTGAAGCTGCTTTGAAAAAAACCGGATATGAGTATGAAATTGACGAAGGCGGCGGCGCGTTTTACGGCCCGAAAATAGATATAAAAATAAAGGACGCGATCGGCAGATCATGGCAGTGTTCAACCATACAGTTTGATTTTAATCTGCCTGAAAGATTTGATATTTACTATATAGACAAAGAAGGCAAAAAAGCAAGGCCGTATATGATCCACAGAGCATTGATGGGTTCGCTTGAAAGATTTATCGGCGTTTTGCTTGAACATTATGCCGGCGCTCTTCCTTTGTGGCTATCGCCAGTGCAGGCCGCGATTGCCAATATTAATGAAAACCAGTATGAATACTGTAAAGAATTGCTTGATATGTTAAAGAAAAATAATATAAGAGCGATTTTCGACGGCAGAAATGAAAAAATCGGACATAAAATAAGAGAAAACGCCATGCAAAAAATTCCTTATATATTGGTTGCCGGCGATAAAGAAAAAGAAATTTCCTCAGTTGCGGTGAGAGCAAGAGGAAATAAAGATTTGGGCGTTATGAAAATTGACGATTTTATATCTCTGATAAAAAGTAAAAATATACCCGGAGTAAATGAGTAAACGGCAGGTAAAAAGTAAAAGATAAAAAGCTTTTAGTCGTTGCCGTTATTTATTACTTCTTACTTGTTACTTATTAACTGCAATTTGACAAATCAGGGGAAGTTATTATATAATTGTTTAATCATCTTAAGTGATGGTTTTCAAAGAAGCCGTCCCGGCTCACCTTTACCTGTGGGGAAAAGGTTAAAAAATAGAATAAATAGGGCAGTTTATTGCCTATTATAATATTACGGGGCGGAATTTATTTTCCGCTCCGAATTTTTTATTTAATTCGGATAAATGTCCGAGAGGGGGATGTCGTCGAAAACAAAAGATTTCGTATAAACCAGTTTATCAGGGTTCCTGAAGTAAGGCTTATTGATTCAGACGGAAATCAGGTAGGAATTGTAAAAACTAATGACGCTCTGTCCATGGCGCAGGCCAAGGGTTTGGATTTGGTGGAAATTTCGCCGATGGCAAAGCCGCCGGTGTGCAAAATAATAAATTTTTCCAAATTTAAATATGATACGGAAAAGAAAGAAAAAGAAGCAAGAAAGAAACAGAGAATTTCCCACTTGAAAGAAGTCAGAATAAGACCGAGGATCGGGGAGCATGATTTGGAAGTTAAAATTAAACATGCCAGAGAGTTTATTGAACACGGCGATAAGGTTCAGCTGACGGCGATGTTTTCCGGAAGAGAGATGCAGCATAAAGAACTCGGCATAAAGATTATGGACAGGATAAAAGATTCGCTTGCCGATATTGCGGAGCCGGAAGGAAGAACGTCTTCCATGGGTACCAGAGTGTTTCTTACTCTTGCGCCGAAGAAAAAAACAAATTCGAAATAGGTTTATATAAACGGATCGGAGGATCACAATGCCAAAAATGAAAACGCACAGCGGCGCGAAAAAACGCTTCAAAGTTACCGCAAGCGGTAAAGTAAAGTACAGAAAGCCCGGACAAAGACATTTGATGACAGGAGATTCCGGAAACCAGAACAGAAAATCAAGAAAACCTTCAATTGTCAAAGACACGGATATGAGGACAATGAAGCAAAATTTGCCGTACAGCTTTTAATAAAAAAATAACGGCAATTACGAATGACGAATTACGAAATTACGAATTGATGTGTTTTATCGCGGTGAAAACTGACAATAGGTTTCGGCGGATTCGAAATGTAAATATTAGTAATTAATAATTGTTAATTGTCTTAAAAGGGGATTTGTAATGCGTACAAAAAGTGCAGTGTATACAAGACAAAGAAAGAAAAAATATTTTAGGCTTGCAAAAGGTTCTTACGCGACAAAGAAAAACCGCTGGAGAATGGTTATGCAGCAGGTTGAGAGAAATCTCAACTACGCGTATGTCGGAAGAAAAGACAATAAAGCTAATTTCAGAACTCTTTGGATCATACGTTTGAATGCCGCGGTAAGAGAAGAAGGCATGTCGTATAACAGATTTATCTCAGGGCTTAAAAAAGCGAATGTCGTGATCGACAGAAAAATGCTTGCCGAAATCGCGGTAAACGATAATGCTTCTTTTAAACAGCTTGTTGAAATTGCAAAATCAGCGTAAAAATTTGGCATGAACCGCTTCCCATTTAGCGGAGTTTATACTGAGCATAGCCGAAGCGCTTAGGGCAGGCTTTCCCGCAATAACGATTAGATTTGCGGATAATAAAATGAATTATTCACCGGCAAAAACATTATTATCGTTTTTTCTGGGACTTATTGCGATAGGCACGATAACATTGTCTTTGCCGATTTCAAGAAATCCTGAAGCCGGTTTTTCATTTTTGACCAGTCTGTTTACTGCCGCATCGGCAGTCTGCGTAACCGGTTTGACGGTAGTTCCCATTAATGAGTACTTTTCACAGGCGGGTCTGACGATAATTATGCTGTTGGTTCAGTTCGGCGGGCTTGGATATATGTTTGTTTCCATGGCGGTTGCTTTGCTGATAGGAAAGATGGCTTTGAAAGACAGACGCATAATGCAGGAGATATTTGATATATCGTCTTTCAAAGATTTGAAAAAACTCCTTATAAAAGCCGTTTTTTTTGTCCTTGCAATAGAGACAGCCGGAGCCGTTATACTTACATTTATTTTTTTTAGAGAATTTACGTTCTTTGAGTCGTGTTATCTCGGTATATTTCACTCAATAACCGCGTTTTGCAATGCGGGATTCAGCCCTTTTGCCGACAGTCTCGTTTCTTTTTCAGCAAATCCGCTTTTGTTGTATACAATTGCGTCGCTCATAATACTCGGCGGACTTGGTTTTTTTGTTATAGTGGACGTATATGACGCTTATAAAGAGAAACATGTACATTTATCCACACACACTAAAGTTGTGCTTTCCATGACTTTAGGCATTATAGTATGCATTTTTATATTTTTCCTGTTTTCAAAAGAAACGGGTATTTTTAAAGGGCATGGAATTTTTTACGCGATTAACAATTCTTTTTTTCAGGCCGTAAGCGCGAGAACCGCCGGTTTTGCTTCCGTTCCGTCGCAGTTATTTAGCGAATTTGCGGAAGTTGTTTTGATATTTTTCATGTCGATAGGCGCGGCGCCGGGGAGTACCGCAGGAGGCATTAAAATAACAACGCTTGCTCTTGTTTTTATTTTTGTAAGAAGCATGATTAGGGCAGACGGAGATTTTGTTATTTTCAAGAGAAGGATTCCTGAAGATTTGGTAAAAAAAGCTTTAACGATATTTGTTATATTTTTTACTGCTGCCGTGCTTTTGTCGGCAGCTTTGGTACTTTTGGAACCCGGAAAAAGATCTATAGACGTTGTTTTTGAAGTTGTTTCGGCTTTTGGAACGGTAGGCCTTTCAGTAGGTATTACGCCGGGTTTATCCGTCGGGGGAAAAATATTAATCATCTTTGCCATGATTGCCGGCAGGATAGGAGTACTTACAATATTGATTTTGATGCTTACGTCCGGCAATAAGAAAAAAAGTATAAAATATCCTGAAGCCAGAATACTTGTAGGCTGATAACGGCAATAAAGACAGAGTTGAGCAGATATGTTTTTGCGATACGGACTGACCTCTCGCTCCGGAACTTTGTTTCGCCTCCCGTAAGGTGCGAGGGAGATATGAGAGAGGTGCAGGTTTTTAGGAGAAAACCCGTTAATTATTTCAGGTTTGCCGAAACACGGCAATTCTGCTTGGCCGTTAAAGGAAGATCTATGAAAAAAAAGCAATTTGGCGTTATCGGGCTTGGGACGTTCGGGTATAATGTTGCCGTTGAGCTTGCGAAAAAAAATATTCAAGTTCTTGCGATAGACAATGATGCCGAACTGGTAAACAGAATAAGCCAGTTTGTCACTCAGGCGCTTATTGTTGACGCTACCGACGAAAAGGCAATGTCCGATGCCGGCGTTTCGGACTGTGACAGCGTTATTGTTTCAATAGGCGAGAGCATAGAAACAAGCATTCTTGCTACGTTGATAGTCAAAGATTTGGGCGTTAAGAAGGTTATAGTTAAATGCGCGAGTACGTGGCATTCAAAAGTCGCGGCAAAGCTTGGCGCGGATACCGTTGTTTATCCTGAATTTGAAATGGCAAAAAGGCTTGTGGACAGCATAGTAACGCCGAATATACTGGAACAGTTAGAGCTTTCAAAAGATTATAATCTGGTGGAAATCGTAGCTCCTAAAGAGTTTTGGGGAAAAGCCATAAAAGACTCGGGAATAAGAAATAATTACGACGTTAACGTAATTGCCATACGCAGGTATATCCCGATAGTAAACGACTGCGGAGAGAGTGATATAAAAGAAGAAGTGAATATGGTTCCTGGACCGGATGATGAAATAAATCAAAATGATGTTTTGGTTGTTATAGGTTCAGAGGAATCTTTGTCAAAATTAAAAAAGAAATAAAGGATATTTAATGAGCGAAAGCATAAAAGATTTGTCGAAAGAAGAAGTAAATCATATGGAGCTCGGAAAATTTTATTTTTTGAATAATAAATACGACGAGGCTGTTTTAGAATTTAAAAAAGTTTTGGAAATTAATCCGGCAAATGCCGAAGCGTATTACAACATAGGCCTTATCAATGAAAGCGGCAATAAACTTGATGAAGCAAAAGAAATGTATTTTAAAGCGTTAAGCATAAAAGAAGATTATAAGACCGCAAGAGATCGTTTAAATAAGCTTATAGGATTGGAAAATGAATGATATCGATAAAATAATTGAAGAAGCATCCGCGAAAATCAATAGCTCTGATATTGCGGTTTTGGAATCGGTAAAAAATGAATATATGGGAAAAAACGGAGTTTTGACCCTGATATTGAAATCTCTTTCGCAGTATTCCATTGAAGAAAAAAAAGTTATCGGCGCTCAGGCAAACAGAGCCAAATCGGTTATTGAAAGCGAAATTGAAAAAAGAAAAGAAATTCTAAAAAAAATGCTTATCGACGAAAAAATGGCAAAGGAGAAAGTTGATTATTCTTCGGCTTTTTATTTTCCGTTTGCGAAGGGCAGTTTTCATCCCGTAATACGAACAATAGAAGAAATAACTTCAATATTTAAATCTTTGGGTTTCAGCGTTGCCGATGGCCCTGAAATTGAAACGGAATGGTATAACTTTGAAGCTTTAAATATTCCCGTAAATCATCCGGCGAGAGACACTCAGGATACTTTTTATCTTGAGGGAATGAAGAATGTTATGAGAACGCATACTTCTCCAGGGCAAATTCATGTTATGGAAAAACAGCAGCCTCCGGTTAAAGTTATAGTTCCCGGAAGAGTATACAGAAACGAGGCCAGCGACGCGTCTCATTCCGCCACGTTTCACCAGATTGAAGGTTTATCCGTAGGTGAAAATGTAACTTTTGCGGATTTGAAAAGCACTCTTACGCTTTTCATTCATAAACTTTACGGGCAGGACGTTGCTTTGAGGTTTAGGCCTTCGCATTTTCAATTTACCGAGCCGTCTGCGGAAGTTGACGTGCAATGCGTTTTGTGCAATGGAAAAGGATGCAGGGTCTGCAAAAATTCAGGATGGCTTGAAATGCTGGGATGCGGTATGGTTCATCCAAATGTTTTTAAAGCGGTCAATTATGATACGAAAAAATATACGGGTTTTGCTTTCGGAATGGGCGTTGAACGTTTGGCAATGTTAAAATACGGTATTGACGATATACGTCTCTTTTATGAAAACGATTTAAGATTTTTGAAACAATTTTAACGACAGTTAATAATTAGTAAGGGTGTCTCTAAAAATCCTGTCTACACCATGTCATTCCCGTGAAAACGGGAATCCATGTTTGCCATAGTCGTCGAGAAAAAAGCAACGTGGATTCACGATAACAAATTTCGGGACAAACTGGGGTTTTTAGAGGTACCCGTAATGTGCCGTTCAAAAGGGATTAAAAAATGAAAATTTCATATAACTGGCTTAAAAAATTTGTTGACTTTGAACTTACTCCTGAAGAATTGGCGAAGATGCTGACTCTTATAGGCGTTGAGACTTATGTCCTTTCTTCAGGCGGGAACTGGAGTAATGTCGTTACGGCTAAGGTTTTGGAAAAAGAGAAACATCCTAATGCGGATAAACTTTCCGTTTGCAAAGTTACCGACGGTATCAACAATTATTCGGTTGTTTGCGGCGCTCCGAACGTGGCCGCAGGGCAAATAGTAGCCCTTGCGAAAGTGAACGCGGTTTTGCCGGGAGACTTTAAAATAAAGCCTTCAAAAATAAGAGGCGTTGATTCTGAGGGAATGATATGTTCCGAAAAAGAGCTTGGTCTTTCGGAAGAATCGGAAGGCATAATGGTTCTTGATGAAAATACCGAAGCGGGCTTGCCTTTGGAAAAAGTATTAAGCGATGACGCTGTCCTGGAAATAGAAATTACCACTAACAGAGGAGATTGTCTGAGCCATTTGGGCACGGCAAGAGAAGTAGGAGCTAAACTCAGAAAAACTCCCATTCTGCCTTTAATAAAAACGTCAAACATTTCAGCCGTAAGTAATATAAAAGTGGAATCATGTTTGTGCAGCCGTTACATAGGATGCGTGATTTCAGGCGTTAAAACCGCGCCTTCCCCGAAATGGCTTGCGGAGTCCTTGGAAAAATGCGGAATAAGATCAATCAACAATATTGTCGATGTAACAAATTACGTGCTTTTGGAACTGGGGCAGCCTTTGCACGCTTTCGACATATCTAAACTCGCTTCTAAAAACGTCATAGTAAGAAACGCGAAAAACGGCGAAAAAATTACGGCTTTGGACGGGAAAGATTACGAACTTGATCCGGAAATGCTTGTCATTGCCGACGATGAACAGCCTGTCGCGATAGCCGGCGTAATGGGCGGAGAATTTTCCGGAATAGATGAAAAAACCGGAACGGTATTTTTGGAAAGCGCTGTGTTTAGCGCCGATTCCGTAAGGAAAACTTCAAAGAAATTAAATCTTTCAAGCGATTCTTCTTACAGGTTTGAAAGAGGAGTTTCATGGGATATTGCGGAATTTGCGTCATGGAGAGCGGCGAATCTTATTTGCGAAATCGCCGGCGGCCGCATAGAATCGAGAGAAGATATTCAGACGGCAAAATACGAGAAGACGATAATAACGTTGAGAGTCGAAAGAGTTTCTAAAGTTTTGGGGTATCATATTGAAGAAGATGATATCGCCGAAATTTTAAGGTTTTTAAGTATAGACCTGCAGCCCAGAGGAGAGATTATCCGTTGCGAAATTCCGTCATGGCGTAATGATATAAAAGATGAGATTGATCTAATAGAAGAAATTGCAAGAATAAACGGATACGAAAATATACCTGAACCGGTTGAACATTTAAATTACCGGTTTACGCGAAATGACTCGTTCATGCCGGAAATAGTTGAAGATTTCAGGGAAAAACTTTGCGGATTGGGTTTTTGCGAAGCGTTAAATTACAGTTTTTCCGAGATAAAAGATATAGAATTTTTCGGGTTGAAATATTTTTATAAAATAGCTAATCCCATATCAAAAGAAAATGAAGTTTTAAGGCCTTCGCTTCTGCCCGGATTGTATAAAAATCTTGTTGTTAACACGGCTCAGGGAGCGGAAACGGTTGCTCTTTTTGAGTACGGAAAAATTTATGTCGAACCTGCCGAAAGAAAAACTTTTGCGGTTATTATGTGCGGCAATACGTGGCATGAGTGGTGGAAATGGGCGGAAAAAAATATAAATCCGGAATTTGATTTTTATTTTGGCGGCGGTATTATTAAAAATATTCTTCCGGATGAATTTGTGATTTCGGAAAATTTGAGTCCAAAACCGTATTTTCATCCCGGAAAAACGGCTGCGGTCGTTTACAGGGGAAAACCCGTGGGACAGTTTGGAATATTGAAGCCTTCTTTGCAGGAAGATTTAAAAAGAGAAATATTTTATTTTGAAACTGATATTGAAGCTTTAGAAGTTTTATATTCAAGCAAAACGCCGGTTTATAAATCCGTTGCAAAATTTCCGTCGGTAAAAAGAGACATATCCGTTACGGCGGATAAATCTTTGCAGTTTTCTAAAATTGAGAAAGTAATAAAATCCGTTATGAAATCTGGAAATATACTGAAAGAGTATTCTCTTTTTTCCGTTTATGACGACGTTTCAAAAATAGGCGAAGGAAAAATAAGCTATTCATTCAGACTCACGTACAGAAATAATGAAAAGACTTTAAACGATGAAGAAGTCAATAAAGATATGAACGGGCTTTTATCTAAACTTGATAATGAACTCGGAGTTAAACTGAGAACTTAAAAGGCAGAGAAAAGATAATAGATAATAGGTAACAGCTAAAAGGTTTCGGTGTTTTCGCTTTGCGAAAACCTATAATAGGCTTCGGCTTTGCCGAAACACAATACCTTTTATGTGTTATCTGTTATCTGCCTTTTTAAATGGTATAATAAACCTATGAGAAAAATATTTTTAATCTTTTTATCTTTGGTTTTGTGTTTTAATCCTGCTATTTCGCTGGAACAGCAAAAGACATCTTCCGATCCGGACCTTAAAAAAATTCTTGAAGATTTTGACGAGTACGTTAAAAAAACCCAAAAGCAATGGAATATTCCCGGCATGTCGATGTGTATTGTTGTCGGAGATAAAATTGTCTATAAGAAGTCTTTCGGCGTAAAACAGGTAAAAACCTCCGATAAGGTTAATAATCAGACGGTATTTCAAATAGCTTCATGCACAAAAGCGTTTACGGCTGCGCTGGTCGCTATGCTTGTCGACAGGGGATATTTGCGCTGGGAAGATAAAATTACCGACTACATTCCGGATTTCAGGCTTGATAATAAAAAAATAAGCGATCAGATGACCATAGAAGATGCGCTTGCGCAATACAGCGGGCTTCCTTCTTATTCCCAACATCTAATGATGCTTTTCGGCTATGATCCGAATTATATAATCAGTTCAATGAGGTATATCAAACATACGGGAGAATTCAAAAAGAGCTACAGCTATCAAAATAATTTTTATCTTTTGATGGGTGAAATTATAAAGAAAGCCACCGGCAAAACATGGGATTACAATATAAAAGAATACATTTTCAAACCTTTGGCAATGAACTCTTCAACCGCCGACTATAAAAGTTATCTTAGAGCAAAAAACCGCTCTTTCGGACATTATTATTCCGGCGGGGTATTAAAAGTTTTGCCGGATGATTTGCCTTACGGCAGTTGGCCGTATCTTTTCGCGCCCGCAGGCGGAATAAATTCCAATATTGACGACATGTCGCAATGGCTTTTGTTTATTGTTAACGGTGGAACTTCTTTCGGGTGGCAGATCATTACTTCGGAAAATTATGATAAATTATTTACAAACCGCGTTTTTATAAATACTACGGCCGGAAACAAGAAAAACTATTATTGCCTGGGCTGGAAATGTATGGAATATGATCCTGAAAATATTTTATGGCATGCGGGTACTACCGACGGAGGAGGAGCCTACGTTTCTTTTATGAAAGACAAAAAGATAGGAATCGCGGTGCTTATGAATCTTCCGAACGGAAGAATGGCCGAAGCTTTGGCGAAAAAATTTTACGACGCGTATTTGCAAAATCCGGAAATAAACTGGAGCGCCGTAAAACTTAACGAGGCAAACAAAGCGCACAAGAAACGCACTCCTAAAGGTCCTCCGGAAATAATTGTGCCGTCTCTGGATTTAAAAAAATATACCGGCGTATATCATAATATTTTATACGGCGAAGCCGAAGTAAAACTTGAGGACGGCGTTCTCAAATTCAGCGCCGGTCCAAGAAAAGTATGGATAACTTTAAAACATTTCAGCGGTCACTCTTTTGACGGGACCGGCATACCTGCGTGGAGATTTAAGCGGCCGATGTTTACATTTAAAGTTTATGAAAGTTCAAACGTAAGAGGGCTTGTAGTCGAAGATATGACGGACGGAACCGATTCGATGTTCAGAAAAATTGAATGATAATAAAAAAAGATTCGGACGTAATACAAAATTATTTCGAAGATAATTCGGGCGTTGCCGGCGCTTACGCCGATTTTGCGGCCGTGGCTGAAAATGAGGAAGATGTCGCAAGCTTTTTGCCGGATATGGCGGCAAAAAAAATTCCCGTGACTGCTGCCGGCGCTTTGACGGGAAATACCGCTTCAGGGCTTGCTTTCGGCGGGGCAGTATTGTCGCTTGAAAAATTAAATAAGATCGGCGGCATTAAAAAAATTGACGAAAAAACAGCAGAAATTACCGTTCAGGCCGGCGCGAGAATCCAGGACATAAAAGATAAAGTTTGCGGCGAAGGCTGGATGTATCCTCCCGACCCGACGGAAAAAAATGCGACGATCGGCGGAAATATCGCAACAAACGCTTCCGGCGGGAGAGGTTTTAAGTTTGGCGTTACAAGGGATTATGTTAAGGCTGTAAAAATTATTTTTACCGACGGCTCGCAATGCCGCATAAAAAGAGGCGAATATTTTGCCGATGACAAAGGCGAAATTGTCTTTAATACGGATAAAGGCGTCAAACATATAATACTTCCGAAATACAATCTTCCGAAAATAAAAAATGCCGCGGGTTATTACAATTATCATAATGCCGATTTGACAGATATTTTTATAGGTTCCGACGGAACTTTAGGCATTACCGTAGAGGCCGTTTTAAAACTTATTCCTCACTTTAAAGAAGCGTTCGGCGGCATAATTTTTTTTGATGACCGCGCCCGCGCTTATGAATTTGTTAAAAAAGTAAAAGAGACGGCTTCAAGAGGCGGCAAAGATCCGATAAGTCCCATGTCTTTGGAATATTTTGATAAAAACGCTTTGCTGTTGATCAGGCGGGATTATCCATCTATTGCGGAAAATGCTGAAGCCGGCATTATGTTTGAGCAGGACATTTATGAGAATAATTCCGATATTTTAACGGAAAAGTGGATCAATATGATGGAAGAAAGCGGAATTGATACGGAAAATGTCTGGTTTGCGTCTAATTTAAAAGAGTTGGAAGCTTTCAGATCGTTCAGACACAGAATTCCCGAAAGAGTAAATGAGCGCGTTAAAAAAAATAAAATTCCTAAAGTCGGTACGGATTTTGCCGTTCCGGAAGGGAAACTTGCCGAAATTGTTGATTTTTGCGATAAAGAATTTGAAAAAGCAGGTCTTTTTAATCTTACTTTTGGACATATAGGCGAAAATCATCTTCACGCAAATATAATCGCTTCCAATGAAGAGGAGTATAAAAAAACAAGAGAAATGTACGCAAGAATAGCCCAAAAAGCCGTAGATCTTGGCGGAACCGTATCGGCCGAACACGGCATAGGCAAGATTAAACACGTATTTCTGGAAAAAATGGTCGGCGAAGAAGGCTTTAAAGAAATGGCAAAATTTAAAAAAAGCCTTGACGCAACAGCCATATTGGGACGCGGTAATATATTTCCTGAAAAATATTTAGAAGATGAGAAGTTGAAAGGTTGAGAAGTTGGGTAAAAGCAAAGGCTTTTTTGTTGTCTTTACTCAGCTTCCGAACTTCTAACCTTCCCAGCTTTTGTCTTTTTGACAATTTTGTCAGCAAATTATACAATATAATAGGTAAAAATATATGGGAAATTTTGAAATTTTATCCATAAAAGTGAAAAAAACGGCTGAAAGGCTTAAAAAACTTAATGATGAAAATTTAAGGCTTAAAGCTGAAGTTGATTTTTTAAGAAAAGAAAATGAAAATAGCAGGAAAAAAATCGGAGAATACGCTATACTTAAAGAAAATACGGCGGATGCGGTTACTAAAATCGAAAGAATTCTTAAAAAAATAGATACGGTTAAGGTATCATAGATATGGCAACAACCAGAACGAGAATAATGGGAAGAGATATAGATATTAACGTAGATGAACTGGACGAGTTAAGTTTTGCAAGCGTTGTAAGTTATGTAAATGATCAATGGCAGGAAGTACAGCGGGATAATTCAAACGTGCCTGACACTCAAAAAATTGCGGCAATGACGGCTGTGAAGATCGCGGCCGAATTTCTTAAAATTAAAGGTTTGCAAGAAAGTATTTCAGATAATTATGAAAAAAAGATCAAAGATTTAATTAAACTGCTTGATGAAGCAGAGTATTCAAACTGAAATATTTTAATGTTTTCCCTGCAGTGTTGGTGATTGTTTTTAGCGTATTGAATCCTACAGGTCCATTTTAGGAGAACAGCAGTCGAGCGTTTGCTCGTGGGCTTATGCCACTGTATCTCACTTATTAAAAAGGGCTTTCAATCGCTTTAAACGCACGGCGCTGCGGGGATTTTTTTACGGCAGAGTGGAGTTTGAAGTGTGGAGTGTGAAGTCAGTGTGTTTTCGCTTTGCGAAAACCTGTTAATTAGATTTCGGCGAAGCCGAAATTCAACAACTCCAAATTCCACACTTCAAACTCCAAACTTTGTTTCCAACGGTGTTTATATGGCTCAAACTGATTTCTTAACAAATGCAGCGGCAGGCAAAAATAAGCCGTTAGCTGCTCGAATGGCCCCTAAAAGTTTTGATGATTTTGTAGGTCAGGAAAATATAATAGGGGATGAGAAGCTTTTGCGCCGTTCGATTGAAGCAGATAATTTGGGTTCGGTGATTTTTTTCGGCCCTCCGGGCACCGGTAAAAGCGCTTTGGCAAGGATCATAGCTTCAAAAACAAAGGCTTATTTTGAAGAAGCAAATGCGGTAACAATAGGGATTGCCGATATAAGAAAGATCATTGATCAGGCAAAAGCCAGACTGGAAATTTCAGGCAAAAAAACGATTTTAATGCTGGACGAAATCCACCATTTTAACCGTTCGCAGCAGGATGCGCTGCTGCCGGATGTGGAAAGAGGCTCGATAACGCTTATCGGGATCACGACGGAAAATCCGTTTTTCTATATCAATGCGGCGATCCTTTCCAGAAGCATAGTTTTTGAATTTCAGCCGCTTTCAAAAAAAGCCCTTTCAAAAATTATGGAATCGGCTTTAAAGGACAAAGAAAGCGGTCTTGGCAATTACAAAGTTGAAATGTCGGACGAAGCCAAACAGCACCTGATTTTAAACGCTAACGGAGATGCAAGAAGACTGCTTAATGCGCTGGAAATCGGCGTGCTTTCCACTAAAGTTGACGGGAAAGGGATCAGAAATTTTGACATTTCCGTGGCGCAGGAATCTATGCAGAAAAGAGCGGTTTTGTATGACCGCTCGGGCGACGCGCACTACGATCACATTTCGGCATTCATTAAATCAATGAGGGGAACTGACCCCGACGCTGCGGTTTACTGGATGTCGAAAATGCTTGCTGCCGGGGAAGATCCCAGGTTTATTGCAAGAAGGATCATAATATGCGCTTCCGAAGATGTCGGAATGGCCGATCCGCGCGCTTTAATGCTTGCGGTATCGGCTTTGAATGCCGTGGAATTTGTAGGTATGCCCGAAGCAAGAATAATTTTAGCCCAGGCGGCAATTTACGTTGCCTGCGCCCCGAAATCGAACGCTTCTTATATGGCTGTGGAATCTGCCTTGAGCGAGGTCAGAAACGGAAAAGTCCGTAATGTTCCCAACCATCTTAAAGACGCGAATCTTGACGGGGAAAAACTCGGGCACGGGCAGGGATACAAATATCCGCATAACTACGAAGGTCATTATGTCGAACAGGAATACTGGAGTGATCCGGTAGAGTTTTATAAACCGGCAAATGAAGGTTTTGAGGTAAAAATCCGTGAACGATTACTTGGAATCAGAAAAAAGAAAAGTAAGATATGAGTTTTTGAATTTAAGGAATAGAATAGATTCTATTTTGGCTTCGGCGTACAGCAATATGATTTTTGCCAGAATTAAGAAACTTCCTGTTTACGAAAAAGCAAAAACCGTCATGTTTTATTTGTCTTACGGTTCTGAAGTCGCTACTGACGCGATGATCTCTTCCGCTTTGGAAGAGGATAAGAATGTCATCGTTCCTGCCATTCAAAACCCCGGAGACGGGAAGATGTTTGCAGTCAAGCTTTACAGGCTTGAAGACGCATACCAATCAGTGTACGGAATAAGGCAGCCTGAAATAAATCAGGAAGATATTGTGGAAAAAGACGAAATTGATTTAGTTTTTGTTCCGGGAATCGCTTTTGATTATGAAGGTTTCAGGGTCGGGTACGGAAAAGGTTATTTCGACAGATGGCTGGAAAAAGTGCCGTTTGAAAAATCGATAGGACTTGCTTACGATTTTCAAGTTACGGATAAAATGCCGACCGGAAAATACGATCTGCCGGTTGGAACTATTATTACGGAAAAAAGAATTATCCAGATCAAAAAAAATTAAAATTGAGGGAGCGGAGCGATGGAAAATTTGACAGCGATTCTCATAACCGCTTTGGCGGCTTTTGCAGCAGGATTTATTTTGCGTATGATATATGCGCAATTGAGCGCTAAGTCGGCTGAGCAGGATTCAAAGAGAATAATAAAAGACGCGCAAATGATGGCGGAATCTAAAAAGAAAGAAGCGCTTTTGGAAGCAAAACTTATTGTTGATAAGGAGCGCAAGGAGTTTGAGCAGGAAATAAAAGAGAAAAAACTGTCTGCCAGAGATATGGAGAACAGACTTAACCAGCGCGAAGAAAATTTAGACAGAAAACTGGATTCGGCAGACAGAAAAGAAAAGGATTTGTCCAATAAAGAAAAGGATATCGCTGCCAAAGAACAAAATTTAAAAACCAAATTTCAGGAAGTTGAAAAATTGAAAGAAGACCAAAGAAAAACTCTTGAAAGAGTTTCCGGAATGACCAGAGAAGAGGCAAAGAAAGCCCTTGTCAGCGAAATGGAACAGGAAGCAAGACAAGATGCCGCGATTCTTGCTCAGCGCATTGAGCAGGAAACAAGGGAAAATGCCGATAAAAAATCTAAAGAGATTTTGTCGGTAGCAATACAGCGGATTGCCGCTGACCACACCACGGACATCACTACTTCTACCGTTCAAATTCCCAATGACGAAATAAAAGGAAGGGTGATCGGAAGGGAAGGCAGGAATATAAGAGCTTTCGAGCAGGCAACCGGCGTTGATTTGATCGTTGACGATACTCCGGAAGCGATAACCGTTTCCGCTTTTGACGGTGTGAGAAGGGAAATCGCCAAAATAGCGCTTGAAAGGCTTATTGCCGACGGAAGAATCCATCCGGCCAGAATTGAAGAAGTTGTCGCAAAAGTACAAAAAGAGATGGATGAAAAAATTAAAGAGATCGGCGAACAGGCTGCGATAGACGCTGTTGTTCCTGGTCTTAATATTGAGATCATAAAACTTCTCGGAAAACTGAAATACAGAACATCTTACGGGCAGAATCAGCTTCAGCATACGCTTGAAGTTACATGGCTTGCCGGCGCGATTGCGGGCGAGCTCGGGCTTGACGTAATGTTTTGTAAAAAAGCCGCGCTTTTGCACGATATAGGCAAAGCCGTTGATCATGAAGTCGAAGGAACGCATCATCAGATATCCGCAGATATCGCGAAAAAATACGGCGAATCGCAAAAAATGATAAATGCGATCATATCGCATCACGAAGGATATGAAACGCCCAACAGCGCGGAAGCTTTTGTTATTGCGGCTGCCGACGCTATTTCCGCGGCAAGGCCCGGCGCAAGAAGAGAGTCTATCGAACATTATCTCAAAAGGCTTGAAAAACTTGAGAAAGTTGCAAAAAGTTTCAGAGGCGTTTCTATGGCCTATGCCATACAGGCCGGAAGAGAAGTCAGAATCCTCGTCGAGCCCGACGATGTCGACGATAAACAGGCGCAGGTCATGGCGCGCGACATAGCAAAAAAAGTCGAACAGGAACTTGAATATCCTGGACAGATAAAAATTACGGTAATAAGAGAGACCAGAGCGCAGGATATAGCGAAATAACAGAGAACCAGGTAATAGGTAAAAGGTTTTGTGTTTTCGCTTTGCGAAAACTTGTAATAGGTTTCGGCTTTGCCGAAACACAACAGCTTGTTACCTATTACCTTTTACCTGTTACCTGCCTTTTGGAGTCATGAGTGGCTGATAAATTTGAGTTTAATTTTAGCGATCACGAAGAAAATGACGGCAAATTAATTTACACCGTCTCTCAGATCAACGATGAAATAAAAAATATGCTTGAAGACGTTTATCCGGGGATTTGGATAACGGGGGAAATTTCTAATTTCAGACTTTATTCTTCGGGGCATATGTATTTTAATATCAAAGATGAAAATTCGCAGATAAATGCGGTGATGTTTCAGCATGCTAACAGTTCTTTAAATTTCAGGCCTGAAGACGGTATGCAGGTTTTGGTTTACGGGCGGATAAGCGCATACCCTAAACGCGGCGATTATCAGATAATAGTCAACACCATGCAGCAGCAGGGGAAAGGGGCTTTGTCCGAAGAATTTGAACGGCTTAAAAAGAAACTTCAAAAAGAAGGTCTTTTTGAAGAGTCGGCAAAAAAGCCGGTGCCGGAAATGATAAACAAGATCGGCATAATTACGTCTAAAGACGGGGCTGCTTTGCACGATATTCTTGAAGTATTAAATAATTTGGAAGCCGATGTCGAGGTTTTGATATATCCCGTGCGCGTTCAGGGCAGCGAAGCCGAAATTGAGATCCCGCAGGCAATAAAATATTTAAATGAAAATTATGGAGATCTTGACGTTTTGCTTGTAGGCAGAGGCGGCGGTTCGATAGAAGATTTATGGGCGTTTAATACTGAGCCTGTGGCAAGGGCAATATTTAATTCCGATATTCCGGTTATATCGTGTGTCGGCCATGAAATTGATTTTACAATATCTGATTTTGCCGCGGATCTAAGAGCGCCGACGCCGTCAGCGGCCGCGGAAATGGCCGTAAGAGGAACAAACGCTTTAAAAGTCCGTTTTAACGGATTAAAAGAAATGCTTTTTGATAATATGGATTTTATTATTGAAAACGCTCAGGCAAAACTTGTATCCCTTTCTTCGTCCCGCGCGTTTACAAAGCCGCATTTGATTTATGAAGACAAAATCGCTTACGTTGACGATTTGGGGAAAAGAGCCGAACGTTCGTTTAGTAATCTTTTAAAATTTAAGACGGAAAAAATAGATAATATCATGCATAAGCTTGATTTGGTTTCTCCTTTGTCGGTCCTTAAGAGAGGCTATTCCATATGCAGAGATACTGACGGGCAAATAGTGAAAGACGCCGACGCGGTTAAAACCGACGACAATATTTTATTGAAGCTTGCGCAAGGCAGTTTGAAGGCTAAAGTATCCGGAGTAGAAAAAAATGACTAAAAAAAGCGCAAAAAACACGGAAAAAAAATTTGAAAAGTCGCTCAAAAGGCTTGAAGAAATAGTAAACGACATGGAAAGCGCCGATCCTGATTTGGATAAAGCTTTGCAGCTTTTTACCGAGGGTATTGAATTGGTGCGTTTTTGTTCGTCCCAGCTCAGCGACGCAAAAAAACAAGTTGAAATCCTTATAAAAGAAGACGGGGAAATAAAAAAAGAGAAATTTGAAACGGCAGATAAGAGATAATAGATAAAAGCAAAATAAAAAGTGAAGAGTGAAAAGTGGAGAGTGAAGATACGGCAAAGCCGTTAATTCCCCTTTTGAAAAAAGGGGTGGCAGAAAACAAAGTTTTCTGACGGGGTATTTAAGAGTTCTATTCTTTAATAATAATTTGCATAAGAGGGTCAACTTGAATTTGGAATCATACTTCTCACAAAAGTCAAAGCTTATAAATGCCGCTATAAAAAAATCTCTTCCTAAAGACGGTTCGATTATATCCAAAGCGATGCGTTACAGCATGCTTGCGGGCGGAAAAAGGCTGCGTCCGATTTTTGTGCTTTTAGCTGCGGAACTTTGCGGAGGAAAAATTGAAAATGTTATGCCGGCGGCGTGCGCCGTAGAGTATTTGCACACGTATTCCCTTGTGCATGACGATTTACCGGCCATGGACAATGACGACCTCAGAAGAGGCAAGCCTACAAGCCATAAAATGTTCGGCGAATCCGCGGCAATTTTGTGCGGGGATGCTCTTCTTACGGAATCTTTTGATCTGATCACAAAATCAAAAGCTTCCGATAAAAATATAAAAGAAGCCGTTAAAATTCTTTCTTATTACGGCGGATATCAAGGGATGATTGCAGGTCAGGCAGAGGATACTTTGGAAGCCGGAAAATGGAAAAATAAGAATAAGGCTTTTTTAAAAAAGAAGCTTTATTTCATACATATGCAAAAAACGGCGGCATTGATCATGGCGAGTTTTAAGATCGGAGCCGTTTTGGCCGGAGCTGATAGAAAAAAGGTCAAAGCTCTTGAAGAGTATGCCAAAAACATAGGCTTGGCTTTTCAGATTGCCGACGATATACTTGACGTTTATGCCGATAAAAAATTACTTGGTAAAAAAGGCAGCGACAAAGATAATAATAAACTGACATATCTTTCTTTTTACGGAAAAGAAAAAGCCGAAAAAGACGCGTCAGCCTATGTGCAAAAAGCCAAAAACGCCGTAAAAATGTTTGGTAAAAAGTCCGAAATTCTAAATCTTATTGCAGATTATATGACGGCGAGGAAATACTGAAAATTAATGAGTAATTAGTACTGAGTAGTTAGTAATTGTCGTGCGGGGCAAAGCCCCGCTTATTAATTAGGTGCGCTCTGCGCACTCCTTAATTACTCATTACTCATTACTCATTACTAATTAAATTATGGAGTTAAGCCATTGAAATTTTTGAACAAAATAAACAATCCGCAGGATTTAAAGAAGGTTAAAAAAGAAAATCTTTCAAAGCTTGCGGCGGAAATAAGACAGGAAATAATTAAAACCGTTTCTGAAAACGGCGGTCATCTGGCGCCGAGCCTCGGCGCCGTTGATTTGACCGTGGCTTTGCATTATGTGTTTGACTGTCCTAATGATAAAATTATATGGGATGTCGGGCATCAGGCTTATTCCCACAAAATTCTTACCGGAAGAAAAGACCAATTTAAAACGATAAGAACTCACAAAGGATTGAGCGGTTTTCCAAAAAGAGCCGAGTCGGAATATGACGCTTTCGGCGTCGGTCATTCTTCCACTTCGATTTCTGCGGCTTTGGGTTTTGCGGCGGCAAGAGATTTAAAAAATGAAGATTATAAAATAGTTGCCGTCATCGGAGACGGTTCTATGACGGGCGGGCTTGCTTTTGAGGGTCTTCAAAATGCCGGACATCTGAAAAAAGACATGCTTGTTATTTTAAACGATAATGAAATGTTTATATCGCAAAAAGTCGGCGCTATCGCCGGATATTTTGCCAAACTTCTTACCGCGGGGACCGTAAAAAAAGTCGAAGATAAAGTTATGAAGACGATAAGCCGTTTTCACAGTTTTGGCTCTCCGTTTGGAAAATTGTATAAAAGAGCCAAAGTTATGCTTTTTCCCGGCATGCTTTTTGAAGAAATGGGTTTTACGTACATAGGTCCCGTGCAGGGACATGAGATCGATAATCTTGTAAAAATACTTTCAAATATAAAAGATATGAAAGGTCCGGTTTTACTGCATGTCATAACTAAAAAAGGTAAAGGTTATGAACCTGCGGAAGAAAATCCTACGCAGTTTCACGGCGTGGGGAAATTCAATCCTGAAACGGGCGAAATCGCAAAAAGCAAAGGAGTGCCGAGTTATACCGAAGTTTTTTCAAATACGCTGGTAAAAATGGCGCAGGCAAATGATAAAATAGTCGCCATAACGGCGGCAATGCCCGAAGGAACGGGTCTTGATAAATTTGCAAAAGAGTTTCCGCAAAGATATTTTGACGTCGGTATTGCCGAAGGCCACGCCGTAACATTTGCCGCCGCATTGGCGGCCGGCGGAATGCAGCCCGTTTGCGCTATTTATTCCACGTTTATGCAAAGAGCGATAGATAATATTATCCACGACGCGGCTTTACAGAAGCTTCCGGTTGTTTTTGCTTTAGACAGAGCCGGGATCGTCGGTGAAGACGGCGCGACGCATCACGGGGTTTTTGATTTTTCATATTTAAAATACGTTCCGAATTTAATAATTATGGCTCCTGCCGACGAAAATGAATTGCAGCATATGCTCAAAACCGCTTTTAACTCGAATATGCCCTGCGCCATAAGATATCCAAGAGGTTCGGGGACAGGCATTGCTATGGATATGGCACCTGCCGTTTTGCAGATAGGAAAAGCCAAAGTAGTTCACGAAGGCAGCGATATATGTCTGCTCGGCATAGGAAATCAGGTTGAAAATTGCCTGAAAGCCGCCGAGATTTTGGAAGAGAAAAATATAAAAGCTTCCGTGGTAAATATGAGATTTTTAAAACCTCTTGACGAAGATATTATAAAAGAGATGTTTTCAAAAACAAAAAAATTTATTACGGTCGAAGAAAACGTTTTAGAAGGCGGTTTCGGAGAAAGCATAAAAGCGCTTTTATGCAATACCGGCGCCATCGTCGAATGCATAGGCCTGCCGGATAAATTTATAGAACACGGCAGCCAGAAAGTATTAATGGAAAAATACGGTCTGACCGCTAAAAAGATAGCGGAAACAGCTTTTAAAATGCTTTAACGGCAGTGAGTAGTTAGTAGTGAATAGATAATAATTAACGTCATTGCGAGGAATGAAATGACGAAGCAATCTAAAAAGCCGCTGCTTTTGTTGTCATTCCGTGCTTGACACTATATTATTTTCAGTAAAAATGGATTCCCGCTTTCGCGGGAATGACAATGACGATGTTATAATGATTCCGGATTTTTTCGGAATAACAACAAAAAAATGGAAAAGAAAAAAGATAAAAAACGGCTGGATGTTTTGATATTTGAAAAAGGGCTGGCGGAAACGCGTACAAAAGCGCAGGCTTTTATAATCGGCGGAAGCGTTTTAGTCAACGGGCAGGTTGAATATAAACCGAGCGCATTATTCGGCGAAGAAGACGTAGTTGAACTTAAAGACATTAATCCTTATGTTTCGCGCGGCGGGTTAAAGCTTGAATCTGCTTTAAATGCTCTAAATATATGCGTTGCGGGGTTTATTTGTCTTGATATAGGCGCTTCAACAGGCGGGTTTACGGACTGCATGCTTCAAAAAGGAGCCGTAAAAGTTTATGCGGTTGACGTCGGCTCAGGGCAGCTGCATTATAAACTCAGGCAGGATAAAAGAGTAATCAATATAGAAAACGTAAATTTCAGATATTTTGACAATTCTTTGATAAAGGAGCCGGT
>WRNH01000015.1 GCA_009776745.1 Endomicrobiia bacterium
GGCAAAAGAAGCATTATTTCCGGCATTCAATCTTTTTTCATCAACACCGTCAATATATTCATTAATATTAAACTTCCCGTCAAAATCAAAACCTAGCTTAAAGTTGAATTCATGCATAGGCATAGCGCCTTTCGACATAAGCGCAGGCGAAAGAAGCGTATCAATAATGTCAGCCTGAAGCAGAAGCGTAAAAAAAACAACAATTGCAGAAGCAAAAAAAAATTTAATTTTTATCATTCAAATCTCTTTTAGGCGCATTTATATGTCGACAGACTCTAGCCTTCTGCTGTTTATATGATCCGGCGCATCCGCAGTATTTTTGAATATAATAACCTTCGCTTCTCAAAGAATTTTTTCCTTCGTAAAACGCCGGACGAAAATCTTTATACAAAAACTTTGTTTCGTTTTTTTCGGCATGTTCTTTGGCTATTGTGGAAATAAGCTCGTGTTTTTGATAGGGGCTTGAAAGAAGCGAAGTAGAAAAAAATTCAAAACCGTTCTTTTTCGCAAACTCAGCCGTTTTTGAAAGCCTTTCTGCGTAACAAAATCCGCAGGTTTCTCCGCCGCATTCAAGCCAATTATCATAATCGTAAACAAAAGAATCTTCCTCGTAAAAACTTATACCGAGGCTTGCGGCATATTTTTTTGCGGCATCTTTTCTTTTTTTATATTCTTCAATATCGTATATATTCGGATTATGCCAGTAAAATGAAATATCGTATTCTTTGCCAAGCATCTTTACCGCGGAAGCCGAACACGGCGCGCAGCATACGTGCAGCAAAACTTTTTTTTTCATATCAATTCACGCTGAAAATTTTTCGGCGGTTCAGCTCCGATATGTTTATAACCGGCTTCCGTAACAACCCTTCCGCGCGAAGTTCTGGCAATAAAACCGGACTGTATCAAATAAGGTTCGTAAACGTCGGTAATCGTATCCGGCTCTTCCGATATCGCAACGGCAAGCGTATCAACCCCGACAGGACCGCCGCCGAATTTATTTATCACCGTCGTTAAAAGAAGCCTGTCCATTTTATCAAGCCCCGCCTCGTCAACTTCCAAAGCATTCAAAGCTTCGCGGGCAACCTGCTTTGTAATTTTTCCGCCGGTCTTCAGCTCCGCAAAATCTCTTACCCTTTTTAAAAGTCTGTTTACTATTCTCGGCGTTCCTCTTGAACGGCGGGCAATCTCTTCGCCTGCGTCATTATCAATCTCAACATTCATTATAGCGCCCGAACGTTTAACTATATGCGTAAGCTCTTTAATCCCGTAAAACTCCAAATGCCCGATAATGCCGAACCTGTCTCTTAAGGGGCTTGAAAGAAGTCCGGCTCTGGTAGTTGCTCCGACGAGCGTAAATCGCGGAACCGGAAGTTTGACGGTTTTTGCGGAAGGCCCCTGCCCTATTATAATATCCAGTTCAAAATCTTCCATAACCGGATAAAGAGATTCTTCGACAAGATGATTCATTCTGTGGATCTCATCAATAAAAAAAACGTCGCCTTCAGACAAATTGGTTAAAATCGCCGCCAAATCTCCGACTCTTTCCAAAACGGGTCCGGAAGTCATTCTGAGATTGCCGCCCATTTCTTTTGCTATGATATGAGACAAAGTAGTCTTTCCAAGACCGGGAGGCGCGTAAAAAAGGCAGTGGTCCAAAGCTTCGCCCCTTTTTTTAGCGGCCTCAATAAACACTTTAAGATTTTCTTTAAGTTTTTCCTGCCCGATAAAATCGTCCAGCGACTGAGGCCTTAAAGTATTCTCTATTCTGTCTTCTTCAACAATCTGCGACGCTTCCAAAATTCTTTCCGCATCTTCCATATTTTATCCTATAAATTCCGTAATGATTTTTTTATTAAATCTTCCAGCTTAATATTTTCATTCTCCGCATACGCTTTGCTTACGGCATTTCTTGCATGGGATTCTTTATAGCCCAAAACTATAAGGCCGGCAACGGCTTCGGCAACTACGGAATCTTCTATAATCCTGCTTACTCCGGCCCACTTCTGTTCCCCCGCAATATTAACGGAAGCTATCTTATCTTTTAAAGCCGCAATCAACTTATCGGCCGTCTTTTTCGTAAATCCGAATATATCGTGCAGCATGGCTGAATTTTTAGATGAAATAGCAATCTTAAAATCAGCGGGCGATTTGGAAATTTTATCCATATATTCCATGGCTTTTTTTGCTCCGGTATCCGGAACTTCTTCTTTTATCAGAAGATACATATCTCTTTCATCATGCGATAAAAAGCCGTAAAGATGAATAACTCCCCCGTACATGCCTGAAACGGCTTCAACCGCATAAATTTTCACAAAGCTTCCCGCTGCAGGAAGTTTGTCAAACAAAGAAACCGGTATGGAAATTTTATATCCTATGCCGTTCACATCAACAACTATATTGTCCGTATTTTTTGAATCCAGTATGCCTTTTATATAATCTATCATGCTCTCATTATACAAAATCACGGTATAGATGCATAGAGGCATGGATCGGTAAAAACGCATAAAAAAGGCTGTTGGTTGAAAAAGGCCATGGATATTTTTTCAAAAAAACTGACTTTTTTCTTATCGCTTTGCAAATAAGATTTTCTATCCGGCATAAAAAAGCCCGCTTCCATAAAAGCGGGTTTTTTTAAGGTGTGTCATCACGACCTAATTATTCTTTGCAGTTTTTGCCGTATTTACATGGCACATTGCTATCGCAAGCGCATCCGCGGCATCGTCGGGTTTTGGTATTTCTTTAAGTCTGAGCAATGTTTTTACCATATGCTGCATCTGATGTTTGTCGGCTGAGCCGTAACCCGTAAGAGCCATTTTTACATGTCTGGGATTATATTCAAAAAGAGGAATTTTATTTAAAGCAACGGTCAGAACTATCGCGCCTCTGGCCTGCCCGACGGCAGCAACGGATTTTGCTTCTTTCAGAAAAAAAAGCTCTTCTATGGCAATGGCTTCCGGTCTATAAGCGTCTATAAGTTTTTGAAGCTCTATGTTTATATTTTGTAATCTCTCGGACAATGTTTCGGCAGGTTTAGTGCGTATGCATCCGTACTGCAAAGGTATAATTTTATCGCGTGTTTGGGCGGAAATTACTCCCCACCCCGTAAGTGAAAGCCCTGGATCTATTCCTAAAACTATCATAAAAAACACCTTATAACGGCAATTAATAATGAGTAAGGGGCTCTCTAAAAACCCCATTTTTGTCATTGCGGGCTTGACCCGCAATCTATGGCTCACGACGAGATTGCGGCTCGGCGGCCGCAATGACGACACTGAAAATACAGGTTTTTAGAGAGACCCTTACTCACTACTAATTACTAGCTATTCTTTTCCATTTCTTCTTTCGATATGTCAAAATTCGCGTAAACATTTTTTGTATCGTCATGCTCTTCCAATGCGTCCATCAGTTTAAGCATGCTTTTTGCTTCGTCGCCGGTAAGTTTTATATATGTCTGCGGGATCATGGTAATCTCCGCAGAAACAACAGGGATGTTTTTTTCCGCAAAAGCGGCTTTGACCTTATCCAAATCTTCAGGAGCAGCCGTTATTTCATAAATGTCGCTGTCGGCATTATTTTCAAAATCTTCAGCTCCGGAATCAAGAGCTATGGTCATAACAGTATCTTCATCTCCGGAGGATTTATCAACGGTTATAAAACCTTTTCTGTCAAACATCCAGCCTACGCATCCTGTTTCGCCAAGATTTCCCGAATGGCTCGAAAACATTTTTCTTATCTCGGAAGCCGTCCTGTTTTTATTATCCGTAGTAACTTCCACTATCAAAGCAACGCCGGAAGGGCCGTAACCTTCATAAACTATTTCTTCATAAATCGCTCCCGGAATTTCTCCTGTGCCTCTCTGTATCGCTTTCTTAATATTATCCTGCGGCATGTTTGCTTCTTTAGCGTCATCAATGGCTTTTCTCAGACGGGCATTATTTTCAACAAGATGTCCGCCTTCTTTAGTGGCGACGACTATTTCTCTTATTATTTTCGTAAACGCTTTGCCTTTTTTCGCATCCGTAATAGCTTTTTTGTGTTTAATGCTTGCCCACTTATTATGACCTGACATTTTATTTACTCCTTTGCGGAAGCATGGTGCACAATAAAACCGTCATTGCGGGCTTGACCCGCAATCTGTCGTTACCATGCGTCTATGCATCATATTTTTTTATTATACAAATTAATAGTCCAATGTAAAAATCAATTTTCCGCTTGAACTATATGCCTTTCTTTTAATTTTTCTGCCGTTCTTATAAATATCAATATATATCGGATTGTCCGAATTATTGTTACTGAAAATTTTTGTCTCGCCGTCCTGCGTATCATTAGTATAATTCGCAACCATCTGAATACTGCCGTCTTCATAATATTTTGTCGTTTGCCCTTCAAGCTTGTCCATAGTATAGTTATAATCGGCAAGAATTATTCCCGCGACATCATACTCTCTGTGATACCCTTCTTTTTTATTATTCATATACTCGATCTCTGTTTTCAATTTGCCGTTAACATAAAACTCTTTATACAGTCCGTTCAAATCGCCGTCCTGATACTCTGCCCTTGACAAGAGCGTCCCTGCTTCAGAATATTTTCTGAGAGCTCCATTCAAAAGCCCGTTGGAATAAACGGATTCTTCTTTTATGTTTCCGTTAGGATAATATTCTCTTACCGGACCGTTAAGCGCTCCGGATTTATAATTTTTTACCGCGGCAACATTGCCGTCGGGATAATATTCTTTTATTACCCCTTCAAGTTTTCCGGCATTATAATTCAATTCCGCCGCGATATTGCCTCTGTCATAATACTGGACAACAAGGCCGTCGGGAATTTTACCTTCCATAAGACGGTTCCCGTTCATATCAATCATCTCAGTGGCAAAAACAGCCGAATCATCAGCCGCAATATATTTATACCCTCTGGCCGTTCCGTCCGGATATTGTCCTAATTCAACTTTTTTCGCGCTTATTACGGGTTTATCCGAAGCTATTTGCTCGTCCGGATCCGTTTTTTTAAAAGATTTTTTTTCAACCGCCGCGCAAGAAAACAAAGAAACAAACGACGCACACATTATTATGGAAATAAAAAAAATATGTTTTTTCACATTTTCTTCCTTTTTACTCCGACGCCGGATCTTAATTCATGCACCGCTTTTTGCAGCTGCGACTCAATGACGGCGGAATCAACAATATCTTTCTTTCTGTTTTTCATGTCTTTCGCAAGCTTCATTGCCTGCTCTATCTTTTGCCTGTTCGCGTCGTCGGACTGAACCGCAAAATCGGAAACTATAGCGACGGCGTTGGCAAATATTTCGACAAATCCGTCCGTCACGGTAATCTTTCTTTCGCCGCCGTCATGCTTTATGACTATTTCTCCCTCTATAAGCTTTGTAACAAGATTCGTATGACCCGGCAAAATCGTTATTATGCCGGAAGCCGTCGGAACTGAAACCGACAAAACCGCGCCCTTAAAAGCGCTCCCCTGCGGCGACAGTATTTCGAGTTCAAATTTGCTGTTCATTATTCTTCCTTGATACGGTTTGGAGTGATCGAATTCCGGTTCTGCCGCAATCTAATCAACGGGTTTTCGCAAAGCGAAAACACATAAACTTCGCACTCCGCTCTTCAAACTTCACTCTTGATTTTTTTTCGCTTTCGCAACGGCTTCTTCAATAGTGCCTACCATATAAAATGCCTGTTCGGGCAAAGTATCATATTTTCCCTCGATGATTTCCTTAAAACCTTTTACGGTATCTTCCGCTTTAACATATTTTCCTTCAATACCCGTAAACGTTTCTGCGACAAACATAGGCTGGGTCAAAAATCTCTGCACTTTTCTCGCCCTTGAAACGGTAATTTTATCTTCGTCCGAAAGTTCATCCATGCCGAGTATCGCGATAATATCCTGCAAATCTTTATATTTCTGTAAAATCTTTTTTACCGACATCGCGACATTATAATGATTTTCTCCGACTGTATTGGGATCAAGAAGCCTTGAAGACGAAGACAGCGGGTTAACGGCGGGATACAATCCCTGTTCCATGATAGCTCTGTCCAAAGTTATAGTCGCGTCCAAATGCGCAAAAATAGCTACGGGAGCCGGATCCGTATAATCGTCGGCAGGAACATAAACAGCCTGCACGGAAGTTACCGACCCTCTGTTGGTAGACGCTATTCTTTCCTGCAGATCGCCCATATCCTGCGCGAGATTAGGCTGGTATCCTACGGCGGAAGGCATTCTTCCCAGCAAAGCCGAAACTTCGCTGCCTGCCTGCGCGAACCTGAAAATATTGTCTATAAAGAGAAGCACGTCTTCTCCTTTTTCGTCTCTGAAATATTCAGACATCGTCAAAGCCGTCAGCGCGACTCTCATTCTGTTTCCGGGAGGTTCGTTCATCTGGCCGAAAACCAAAACGGTTTTATCCATAACTTTGGATTCAACCATTTCCATCCATAAATCGGTTCCTTCTCTTGTTCTTTCTCCGACGCCCGCAAAAACGGAATGGCCTTTATGCACGGTGGCGATATTTCTTATAAGTTCCTTAACAATAACGGTTTTGCCGACGCCTGCTCCGCCGAAAATGCCTATCTTTCCGCCCTTTGTAAAAGGAGATATAAGATCGATAACTTTCATTCCGGTCTCAAGCATTTCCGGAGTAGTTTTCTGATCGATAAAAGCGGGAGCTTTTCTGTGTATCGGATACCTTTCAACCGAATCGTCTATTTTGCCAAGCGCGTCTATGGGCTGTCCCAAAACGTTAAAAATTCTGCCGAGCGTTTTTTCTCCGACGGGCACACGTATAGGGGCATAAGTCCTCTCGGCTTTCATCCCTCTTTTCATGCCGTCGGTAGATCCCATAGCGATGGTTCTTACTTCAGAATCGTCCATTTCAAACATCGTTTCTAAAACCAAATCGCTTCCGTCGGACATTTTAAGCGTAAGCGCCTCATAAATTTCAGGAACGGCGCCGTCAAATTTTACATCTACGACAGCTCCCTGAATTCTTATGACTTTTCCATGACCGTTCTTCTTTTCGTTGTTTTCCATTTTAATTTCCTATATTTGAATGCATAGCAGCTGCTTTTTCACTGTTGTCCGTTGGCAAGATCTAAAATTTCATTGGTGATTTTTTCTTGTCTGGACTTATTATATATATTTGTCAATGATGCCGCTATTTCGTTCGCGTTTTCCTTAGCGTTTTTCATCGCGGTCATTCTGGCTGCCTGTTCCGAAGCATACGCGTTAACAAGAGCGCTGTAAAATTCAACTTCAAAATAATACGGGATCAAATCTTTCATTACCTGCGCGGAACTCGGCTCAAAAATATAATCGATTCCCGTATCGACAAAATCTTTGTCGGGTTTTACCGGAAATATTTCTTTCGCCAAAGGTTCCTGCACAAGCATATTTTTAAATTTGGTATAAACCACGCTCACGGTTCCTACATCTCCCGAAACATAAAATTTTTCCGCTATATCCATCATCGGATAAATACTTCCGTATTCCGGAAATAAAGTGCCCATGTTAAAAGACGCCAAAACATTATAATTATATTTCACCGAATTATTTATCGCTTTTTTACCGATAGCGACTATATAGTCGTCCTTTGCAGCATAAGAAACAAATTTCTTGAACAAATTAACGACAAGACCTCCGGCCAATCCTTTATCCGGAGAAATAACGTAAATAAGTTTCTTTTTGCTTTCTTTTTCTTTGGTTAAAAGTTCTATCCCGTCATGCAAATCTTTATCGGTCATAACTTTCTGCACCATATACGTTATTTTCTTTGCATACGGATTATGCCGCTCAACAGTCATCTGTGCCTTACGTATTTTTGACGCGGCTATCATTTCCATAGCTTTGGTAATCTGCGCTATGTTTTGAGAAGTTTTTATTCTTTTTTTAAGCTGCTGTAAGTTTTGAGCCATTTTTTACTGCAGCAAGCAGTTAGCAGTGAGTGTTGTGCAGGGTTTTGCCCCGCTTATTAATCAGGCGCGCGGCGTTTATCCTGCGCAAGGCCGCAGTGCGCGCTCTTTAATTACTCATTGGGTCTCTCTAAAAAGTGGTGTCATACCCGTGAAAACGGGTATCCATTTTTGTCGTTATCATAGGACACATTTAAAAGCAGCATGGATACCCGTTTTCACGGGTATGACAAAATTGGGTTTTTAGAGAAACCTCATTACTAATTACCCGCTATTCCTTTTTTAAATTCTTCTATATTACTCTTCAATTCTTCTCTGAAAGAATCTTCGATTTTCGCACCCGTTGAAAGTTTTCTCACCGTTTCGGAATAATTTTTCTTTACGTATTCGACCATAGCGTCTTCGGCTTCTCTTACTTTATTGACATCAATATCGTCAAAAAGCCCCGAAGTTACGGCAAAAATAGAAAGAACTTCGGATATTTCGTCATAAGGTCTGTATTGCGGCTGTTTCAAAATTTCAGTAATTCTTTTTCCCCTTTCAAGCCTTTTTAACGTATCTTCGTCAAGATCGCTTCCGAACTGCGTAAATGACTGAAGTTCTCTGAATTGCGAAAGTTCAAGCCTTACGGGTCCTGCAAGCTGTTTCATCGATTTTGTCTGCGCTGCTCCTCCCACGCGGGAAACCGATAATCCAACGTTGATGGCCGGTCTTATACCGGCATTAAACAAATCCGCTTCAAGATATATCTGCCCGTCGGTAATAGAAATAACATTCGTAGGGATGTACGCGGACATATCATTGCCCTGCGTTTCAATAACCGGAAGCGCCGTAAGCGTGCCTCCGCCTCTCGCGTCAGACATTCTTGACGCTCTTTCCAAAAGCCTTGAATGAAGATAAAAAATATCTCCCGGATACGCTTCGCGTCCTGCGGGTCTTTTTATAAGAAGAGCAAGCTGTCTATACGCCCAGGCGTGTTTTGTTAAATCGTCATAAACGACCAAAACGTCTTCACCTTTGTCCATGAAATATTCACCTATAGCGCATGCGGCCAAAGGAGCAATATACTGCATTGAAGCCGGATCCGAAGCTGTCGCGGCAACGACAATGCTGTATTCCATCGCGCCTGCCTCTTTTAGTCTTGCCGTTATCGATGCAAGGTTTGATTTTTTCTGTCCTATCGAGCAATATATGCATATAACTCTTTTCAAACCCATATCAAGTTTTTTCTGGTTAATTATAGTATCTACCGCAATTGCCGTTTTTCCGGTTCCTCTGTCGCCGATTATAAGTTCTCTCTGTCCTCTTCCGATAGGGGTCATTGAATCTATAGCCTTGATACCGGTTTTTAGAGGTCTGTCAACGGAAGCTCTTTCAATAATGCCCGGCGCTATTTTTTCAATAGGGTATTTGACCGGCTTATCGTGCTTAAGATCCATTCCGTCTATAGGCTGCCCGACGGCGTTAACTACTCTTCCCGTCATTTTATCCGAAACCGTAATGCTTAAAACATTTCCGGTAGCTTTAACTTTCATCCCGCGCGTAATACGTCCCGAGTTCATAAGCATAACTATCGATACAAAGTCTTCGTCGATATTTAATACGAAACCCAAAGATCCGTCTTCAAATGAGACTTCTTCATAATAGCCTACGTTTGAAAGACCCGAAGCTTTAACAATTTCATCTCCGACAGTTTCAACTATCCCGAAATTAACTAATTCGGGATTGACATCTTTAGAATATAATTCTTTTTCTATCTTTTGTATTATTTCTTCCGGTTTCATAAGCTTCCTTTTTTAACGACAGAGTTGAGATTGAAAAGCGGAGAGCGGAGATATTGCGTTTTCGCATTTTGCGAAAACATATTTATCCGTTTTGCCTCCGGCAAAACTCCTTATCTTCACTCTTCAATCTTTCTTATTATAAATTCTCTTTTATATTCCCTAATACTCTTTCCACTATTCCCGAAACGCTGCAATCCAGAACAAAATCGCCGTATTCAAGTTTCAAACCTGCGCCGAGATTTTCGTCGTCGCGTTTGAATTCAACGTTTTTATCCGGAAAAAGCGATATTATCCTGTTTTTATCCGTTTTGCTTATGTTTCCGGCAAAACTCGCGATAACTTTTCTGTCCCTGAGTTCATTAGACAAAATCAGCGCGAACATTTTCAATTCATTTCTTGAAAAGTTATCCGCTATCCACCGCATACCATTGTCGGATATGCCGCCGTAAACTGCTACGGACTGCGCAAGTTCTTTAATTTGCATCCTTTTCATATACGCCCTTTTCTATTCTGTCAAGCGCGCGCGCTAACACTTTACTTTTTTCATCATCCGTAAATAAACTTGAAAAAACGCGAGACATGATCTTTCCTGAAATGTCTACCGACATTTTGCCTATACGGCTGTTCATATTTTCAAATTCCATGGCGGCTTTTTGTTTTGCTTCGTCAATAATCTGGTCTGAACGGTTTTTCGCTTCCTGGGTAAGTTTGATTTTCGTATTTTCTAAAGAATCTTTTGTCGAAGCGGTCAACGCGTCGGCGTCGGCTTTTGCCGCGGCAAGAATTTTTTTCCTTTCTTCGCCCGCGTTTTCCAAGGCGATTTTGGCGTTTTCGGCGTCATTTAAACCCTGATCTATCTTATTTTTTCTTTCATTGATATATTTCATCATAGGTTTATAAAGAAACTTTTTTAAGATAAACGCTATTATTAAAAAATTAACGAGCTGAAAAATAAACAGAGATTTTTCAAGTCCAAAAATATGCAATATTTCCATTTTTTAAACCTTTTATTTCCAGATAAATACGCCTACGAAAGCAAGGATCGCCAGAGCTTCCACGAAAGCAATAGCCAAAATCATATTACTCTGGATTTTTCCAGACGCCTCGGGATTTCTCCCTATAGCTTCAACAGCCTTTCCGCCTATGATGCCTATGCCTAGCGCCGGACCGAGACACGCAACCGCAAAAATAATACCGCCTACAATAGTCATTTTTCATCTCCTTTTAATGAGTTTTTTCCGTCAAAACCGTAGTAAAAGCCATCGTCAGCATCGCAAAAACCAAAGCCTGCACAACTCCCACAAACATTTCAAACGCCGACATCACAAAAAAATATTTCGTCACGCTTAAAGCTATATCTCCGGCAAAAATATTCCCGAAAAGACGGAATGAAAAAGATACAAATTTGACAAACTCGCTCATAAGCTCTATCATTCCGACAAGAAAAAATATTCCGAACATTCTGAAAGAAAAAAATCTCCCGAGATAAGATTTTATCCCCGTATACTTTATGCTGTAATAGTGTGACATTATTACGGATACGACCGCCAGCGCCAATGTTAAATTCAGGTCGCTTGTCGGAGCCCTGAAAAGCGAAACGCCGTGCTCGGAATGCCCTGAGGCATAGTGTGAAAAAAATCTTATGCTTTCAAAACCAGGGATAAATTCTATTAAATTAGCGATCAATATAAAAATAAAGAACGATACTACCCACGGATATATAAACGACGCCCTGTTGCCGGCTATATCTTTTGCCGCGGAATAAAAATAGTCTATTACCAATTCCAACGCGTTTTGAAGTTTCCCCGGACTGACCGACATCAATCTGTTAACCGCAAGAATAACGGATATTATTATAATGTCGACTATCAAAGTAACAAGCACGGTATTTGTTACCGGAAAACCCGCTGCCGTAAATAATATATCGGGACTTATATTCATTGTATTTTTCTAATTAACCCTTTAGGTTCCAAAAATTTGATAGCGTCTTCATCCTGAGGATATTTGCTAAATATGTCCAGCCAAAGCTGCGTTTCTTTTTCCGTATCACCCATTTTTGAATATACGAGAGTAAGATTTTTAAGAGCATTTATATTATCGGAATAAAATTCCAGCGACTTTTGATAAGCATCGCGCGCTTCTTCGACTTTATTGCTTTTCAGATACAAATGTCCAAGCTGAACATGTGTTTCCGAATAATCAAAATCTCTTCTTTTAGTCCAATCTTCGACCCAAAAATTATGAGGATGTCTGTTCAAAGTATCAGGATATGCTAAGTGAGATATTAGGACTTTTTCAGCCATAAATAAATTACCCGTCTGAGCATACATTCCGGCAAGCTGATAATAAGTAAGAGGAAATATAGGGTCTATCATTATATATTCGTTGAAATATCTTATCGCTAAATCATAATTCTCTTTTGCCGCGGCATCCATCTCCATGGCTTTGTCATAATTTTTCTGTTCCGCATAACGTTCTCTTAAATTGACGGAATCCATAAAATTCCTTTGATACATCAAACCTATCAAATACTTAGACTGAACATAATTCGGGGCAAGTTTCCAAAGATCTTTAAACGATTTATCGGCTAATGCGGGATCGCCGGCTTTCCATCTGTCTAAATGGACATTAGCCTGAAAATATCTTGACATCGGAAAAGACGGATTTACTTTATTTACGGCATCATATGTCCTGAGAGCTCTGTCCCAATCAAGCTGTTTTGAAAACTGTATAGCCTGGGAATGCAATAAATCCGCTTTAAAATATCCTGCAAAATATTTCATTGCAAAAGCCGTGCAGGCAATAATTATTATTTGTAAAGCAAGTTTCGCTGGAAACGGCAATATTGCCGCAGCAGGATTGCCGTTATCGCCGCTGCTTTTATCTTTCGAGGAATTCATACAAATGGAAATAGTAATTCCTATAAGCAGCCACAACATCACGCCGGAAGAAACAAATCTTAATGACACGCAAACCGTATCATGCGCCAGCTTTGCCGCAAAAGCGGCCAATACGCCCAATTGTATATAAGGCATGGGGCTGTCTCTGCTGCCTTTTCCGGAATGAAAAAACTCGATATTTTTATACCCCGCGGTAAAAACAAAACAGATGAGAAGAAGGAAAACCGTAAAACCTATAATTCCTTCGTCAAACCAAACTTCCAAATATTCGTTTTCGGGATGATCGCTTTCGGTATTATGCTTGCCTTCAATAAAAAATATCTGCGGTCTTCTCCACGCCGGATATGTCACGTAAAAAGAGCCTATTCCCGTTCCAAACACGGGATTCGTATTTATCATTTCCCAAGTTGAAAGCCATGTAAACAGCCTAAACGACGCGCTGTCAGTTCTTTTTTTAGTCTGGGCAAGTATTCCGAAAAAGGCAATAAACATAACGACCGTAATGGCTATGCCGCCGGAAATCAACATCTTTTTTGTCAGTCTCTCTTTAAAGAAAGTCGTTATATACACAATAATAAAAACAAAAATACCCGCGGCAAAACCCAGCCATGTGCCTTTTGAAACGGTAAATATCGCGCATATCAAAATCAAAAGCCATAGGAATATCAAATAAAAATTTCTTTTGTGCAGATATAACCCTAAAATTATCGGGTTCATTACCACGAGAAAATCTCCGAAGAAGTTTGGATTTCCAAACGTTGAAAATATTCTGTTGCCGAATGCCTGTCTCCACATAAACGGATCCAGACCTGCGTCCGGCGGAGGCGGGAACAAATAAAAATCAAGAAGCTGTATTACGCCGTATATCGTTACTATATACGACGCAATTATAAGCCAGCTCAATATTCTTGAAATTTTTGCTTCGTCGTTAAACTCCGTTATTACAATTATCGCGAGAAAGCAATAGATAAATCTTTTTATAAATTCATTCAGGCTGGCATAAGGAAACGGCGACCATATAAAAGATATGAGTCCCGAAATAAAAAAAGCCAATATCGGAAGAATAAAAATAAAGTTTTTTTTGAAAAAATCAAAATTACTTTCTTCGATCTTTAAAATAAACCATGAAGAAACCAAAAAAAGCCCGCCAAGATGAAGAAGAGTTATTTTTATTTGCGCCGAATCATATGTTTTTAGGTAAAAACTGACTGCGATAAGAAAATATAATACGGGAAGACCGTAGAGAATTATCGTTCTAAAACTTTTCTGCAGAACATGTGAATATACGGTAAATTGCATCAAGATAGTCCCTTGTTAAAAAGAATAGCCGATGAGAGGACTTGAACCTCCGACCCATTGCTTACGAAGCAATTGCTCTACCAGCTGAGCTACATCGGCAATAAATGGAATATTATATGATTATACTTTTTAAGAAAATTTTAGTCAAATTAGAAGAACAATTTAGCAGATGACAATATCGGAGTTTCGTGAAGCTAAACATATTAAAATTAAACAGGTTTTTACTTCGTAAAAATACAATAATTGTAAATTGTCTTTGCTCGGCCTCTTTTTTACAAACAAAAAATAGCCCATTTTCATCTCTATGGACTAAAAATGGACTAATCATGCATAAAAACATGCCGAGGGGCAGAATCGAACTGCCGACACACGGTTTTTCAGACCGTTGCTCTACCGACTGAGCTACCTCGGCGCACTTCTAAAACTTAATCTTCTTTTCTATACTTATCAAAAGCTTTTTTTCCCGCTTCAAAAGCTTCGGTTATTTTATCTTTTCCGGTCATAACTTTTTCACGTCCTTCTTCATAAAATTTACGTCCGGTTTCCTTCATATCATCGCTCAGATCGCTTACGGTATCAACGATATCTTCGCTCATTCTTCTAAGATTATATCTTGTTTCTCTTCCGGATCTCGGAGCGTACAAAATGCCGATAGCCGCGCCTATAATCCCGCCAAGGATAAAAGCCGCCAAAGTATCTTTTTTATCACACATTTTCTTCCTCCTTATTTGTCTTTCTTTTTTTTTAAAAACGAAAAAATATAATAAATAACCGTGCCTGCAGAAACAAGCGGCGACGTTAATCTTTCCGTAAAATTTACTATTTTTCCGGAAACTTTACTTACCGCATCCAATTCTTTATTAACTCTTGCCAATGTCCCGTGCATCTCTTCCGCGGTTCTTTTTAATTGTATAAGAAGAAGTATAAGATAAACTGATACCGCGATTACTGCGACCGTCATTAAAACTAAACAAATAAGCCATACATTGTTATTCATAGAAATTTATTCTAACAAAAACTTTTATCCGTGTCAAACAATATTGCGGATAGACAAATTTTGTTTAACGGACACGCCGAATGCTCCGGCCGCCTGGCTTTACATACGCGCCTTCCCAAAGTTTGGATAAGAAGAGAAAAGTTTTTCCGGTTTTTTTTCGGCACGATTTCCATTAAATCCCGCTCTATTTTTACGGGATCTTCATGATTTGTTATTTTAAGTAAATTAGAAATTCTTATGACGTGAGTATCAACGGCCATTCCTTCATATTTACCGAATACGCCGCCCAATACTATGTTTGCGGTTTTTCTTGCGACTCCGGGAAGTTCAAGAAGTTCCTCCATAGTCTGCGGTACTTTTCCCCCGTGCTTTTCCAAAATCATTTTCGCGGAACCTATTATGTTTTTCGCTTTATTTCTAAAAAAGCCGGTAGAATGTATATCATTTTCAAATTCGGATATCTCCGCATCGGAATAATCTTTGAGGGTTTTATATTTCTTAAACAATACGGAAGTCACTTTGTTCACTCTTTCGTCCGTGCATTGGGCTGACAATATAGTCGCAAATAAAAGTTCGTAAGGTTTATTAAATTCAAGAGCAATTTCGACGTCGCCGTATTCTTTTTCCAATATTTTTATGATATTCAAAACATACTTTTTTTTATATTCAAGCTTCATTTCTGCATCCTTTGAAAGGCAATTAAGAATGAAAATTGACGTATTTTCGCATTGCAAAAACCTATGGCAAGCTCCGGCAAAGCCGAAACGCATACATTTTTATTTTTCATTCGTTCTTAATTGTTTTTATGGTCTAGTATTCTTATGACTTTTCCGTGAATAATTTTATTATTTGAAGCAAGCATTGTGTCTTTAAAAATAAAATCTTTTGATCCTTCATAGTCGGAAACAATTCCTCCGGCTTCCTTGACTATCAAAGCGCCTGCGGCTATGTCCCACGGTTTTAATCCTTCTTCCCAGAAAAACTCAAATCTTCCGCAAGCAACATACGCCAAATCCAGCGCCGCAGACCCCAAGCGCCTCATTCCCTGGGTATTCATCATTATGTTAGTAAAATTTTCTATTACCCTTTTGCTTTTTTTTCTCACATAATACGGAAAACCCGTAACCGCAAGAGAGCGGATCAGATCTTTTATCCGGGACACTTTTATTTTCTTTCCGTTCAAATACGCGCCTTTCCCTTTTTCCGCGGCAAAAATTTCTTTTATTACGGGAGAATAGATCACGCCGGAAATTATTTCTTTTTTATATTTTAAAGCTATGGAAACGCAAAACACCGGAACGCCGTGAACAAAATTTACTGTGCCGTCCAAGGGATCCAATATCCAGCAAAAATCTTTTCTTATTTCATTTACGCCGTCTTCTTCGGCAAGTATGCCGTGTTCGGGGAAAACACTTTTAATAATATTAATGATCGCTTTCTGGGCATTTTTGTCAGCCTGCGAAACAGGATCAATTTCGCCTTTATATTCAATATTTAAATTTTTATTGTAATAACGCAGTAATACTTCAGCTCCCGCTTCGGCGGCGGCCAAAGCAGTTTTCGTATACTTTGAAAACTTCATTTTTTATCCTTATTTTTTTAATCTGTACAGTTCCGGATTTACTTCTATTCTTTCGCCTTGCGCATCAAGTTTTTCTATCATATTTCTGTCTACAAAATAAAAAGAATTCCGCTCCTCGTCATTTTTATCGTAATCTAAAATAAAATATGACAGATCGCTGCTCGGCGTCCATTTGCCGGCGGTTTCAAATGTTCTTGCCGGATTTTTTAAATATATCTGCTCAAGACGGTATGTATAATCACTCGAAAGATATAAAATCACGGAAATTCCGGACCCGTCTGCGTCGCCTGCGTCCGGAATCGCTCCTTTGTATCTTCCCGTATAATATTTCAGCATAGCTTCAAGACTAGCCGGCGAACCCGCCGTTCTCCTTCCAAAAGGCAATATCGTCATAGATTTATTTGCGTCAACAAAACTCACGTTTAAAATTTGCTCGGACTTCTGAATTTCAAAAGCCTTTACGTTAGATATAAAATAACCTACTTCGGGCATTTCTTGCGAAACTATTTCATAATCTATATAAATATCGTTTCCTATCTGATATGCTTTAGTGATTTTTATGTCGTTTATGATCTGCGAAGGTTTCATCGCGATTACGGCTACAATGTTTTTTCTTAAGTCTGCCATAGTTATAACATTCGTCATAGTTTTTGCCTGACCGAGAATGTTGTCAAATTTCTTATAATTATCTATGGCAAAAAAATTCACTTCATTGTTTAGTTTTACGTTATTTCTTAAAAAATATCCGTCGAGTTCTTTAACGTCAAGCATGACGGACCGGCTCATATCCAAAGCTTTAGCTTCTACCTGCTTTATTGTTGACTGAGAAATTGAAGGCTGCGTAATATCCGTCCTTCTCGGCACGCAGCCGGCAATAATAAAAGGAATTAAAAGTATTGTTAATTTCCGCATAAAACCCTCCGTACTAGAATAAATTGATTATATAATTTTAATAGGGTATTTAAAAGACACATACATCCGCGGATGCATCATGAAATAAATTTACCGTCATCCTTCTTTCGCTGCTTTATCATGGATTCAAAATCAATTGAATCAAAAACAGACAAAAGGAGAAAGATCATGAAGAAAAAAAATCGCGTTGCGATGTTGGGGATGTTTACGTTGAGCAGTTTGAGTTTTGCGGGAGAAGGTTTTCATAAAGGGCATAAAAAAATGGACACTGAACAAAAAGCAAAATTTGAAGCGGTGAAAAAAGAGAAAACCGAATACTTAAAAAAACTTCAAAGACAAAAAATAGCCGATAATGATAACCGCAATGAAAAAACCTAAAACCTTACGGCCTTATATCTATTTAGTTTAATACGGGATAAACATACCCCTTGATTATAACAATACATAAATTACATTTTGTCTATTTCCTTAATTTTTTCGCTTTTTTCAAGCCGTTAAGCAATTGATTTTTTATGCCGTTTTCTTTTTCTTTATCGCATAAGTCAGTAAGAACATCAAAAAGTTTGCTATTGGCATATTTTGGAATTTGAATTATTCTCGCAAAAGCGTACGCGCTGCTCCAACGGATTACCGTACCTTCGTCTTTTGTGTTTTTCATTATATCTGTTATTGCAGCGTCTAAATCGTTTGGAAACAAATGCGCTATATTGCCGACTATTCTTGAAACCTCTCTTTTTATGTTATTCGATTTCGATGTAATAAATTTTTGGGTAAATTTCAGCCAATCCCTGTTTGATATTTCAGGATTTTTAGAAGAAACTTCTTCCATTGCTTCAAAAACTAACGCCATTTTCTTATCGTCAAGCGTATTTTTTAATTTTTGGATTTCTTTGATTGTAATTGATTTCTTTCGTATGGCTTCGGCTATTTCTTCTCTTTTTTGGACAGGTTTAATTGATTTGTTATCCAGCAAACTGATAATGTTCATATCTACCGCCTCAATCAAATTTTAAATAATTTCCCAATACCCGTCTTTTTTTGAGCCGACACGGCGGATTTTGTTTTCTTCTTTTAGTTTTTTTAAATTCCATTTTATACCATCGATGGTTAAATCTAAAAGACCAGACAGTTCCAATGTGGTCACTTTTGGATTTTGTCTTATAACTTCAATAATTTTATGTGTAGTTTTTATGGTAGTTTTATGTGTAGTTTTTATGGTAGTTTTCTCCCTGCTTTTCTCACTACTTTCCTCCTTACTTTTCAGGGCAGCTTCTCTTTCTGCTTCTTCTTCAATACTCTTGTCAAACTTCAAAGTTAACCGCACTCCGACTTTGCTGATTTGAAACGCTTCGCGCCCATACAAACCCACAATATAAGGAATTCCCGTGCCTAAATGTTCTACCAGCTCCAAATCTTGAAATATGCGCATAATTTCCGGATTGCGCGGCGTTGAACAACCTGTGAAAAATGCTTCTTCTGTCATATACTCTAAAGGATTGCCGTAAGTTGTTATTTCAAACCTGTCTTCAAAAACTTCAAAAATAGGGGTATCGTCTCGTGAATAATCATTATGAACGAAAGCGTTTATTACTGCCTCGCGAAGCGCCTCTTTATCTACATATTTCTTGTCTAAACGCGGTTTAAACCCCTGCTTTTTTGACTGCGTCTGATTGGCAACATCCATTCTATCTTGAATTCTGCTTAGCGCAGTAAGCAAACATCTGTCGCCGTATTCTTCTTTTTTGAAAGTTTTTGAAGTTCTATCTTTCCCTGACCATAAAGCAAACCTGATAGAAAATCTATTTTCATCGGCAAAAAGATAAGCTATTTGATTATATTTACCGTACGGTGTTCTGAATTTTAAATTTGTCGCAAAATGTTCGTTAAGTTCTTTTCCTTTCTCGGCATAATAAATTTTAAGCTGCGCAAATTTTAAATCTTGAACGCTTGAGGGCAAATTTCTTAAAGATATGGGATGGCGTTTTGCCATTAACTTTGCAATCATTTCTTCCGGCATAGGTTGTATGGCTGAGCCAATACGGATAAAACAACCGGACTCTGAACGCCCTTTTTGTTTTATGTAATAAGGAACATCAGAACCGCTTGCAATATTTACAACCACAACCGTTTTACCGTGCATATCTTTCGTAAAAACGTCAAAAAGTCCCAAAATGCTTGGGCGGATATTATCTTTGAGTCTGTCTTTGATTTTTAATTGAATGTCGTCGGGATTTGCAACGCCGACAGCAGTACCGTCGTTTTTAACGCCGATGTAAATATCGCCGCCTTTAGAGTTAAGAAATGCAACGGCTTCTTTTTCAAGGCTGTCGGTAAGTTTTTCTTTGTATTCTATACGGTTTGTTTCAATGTTCATACTTTGCGCCTCTTTAAGTCTTATTTGCTTACCCATTTCAACGATTCTGAAACGGACGGATTTGACGTATTTTCGTACTAATAATAGCATTTTTGAATTCTCTTTTAATTCCACTGATAAATTCATCAGCCCAACCCGGCGTTAAAACATCAACATCTGCAAAATCAAGTATAAATTCCGCTTCATCCGCTTTTAGCGTGTATGCTTTCGCGGCTAAAAAGGCTTCTCTAGCGTCAGGTCTTGAAGTTAAATTATTACCGAACTTTGATATTTGAATTTTCATATGTATTTATCTTACAAAATAAAATTAACAAACAAAATACCCCAACTGATTAGCCAAACTCAGTTGAGGTATACTTTTAAGAAACTATTAAGAGACAATTTCTTTGAAAATGAAATACGGGGACGACGGGATTTGAACCCGCGGTCTCTGCCTTGACAGGGCAGTGTGTTAAACCAGGCTACACCACATCCCCAAAACAGCTTTGAGATTATACCAGAAAGAATTTTTAATGTCAAATTTTAATTTTGTTTGAACACTTTTGCAAGCATATAACCGGCAAAAAAACCAAAAATAGCCAAAGACATTGAAACGCTTAAGTAGACAATTGAAGAAACAAAATTTCCGTTTTTAACAAGTGTTGAAAACTCCAGCGAAAAAGCGGAAAAAGTCGTAAAGCCTCCGAGAAATCCGATAATGACAAAATGTTTTACGTGTATGCTTTGTGAGCCGTTTTCATAAAGAGAATCGATAAATCCCATAATAAAACATCCTAAGAAATTTACTGCGATTATTGTGAAAGGTATTCCCCACCTGCTTACCGGAAAAAATTCGGATATCAAAAATCTGAACAAAGCGCCGAAAGCCCCTCCGAAAAATACCGCAAAAGCGTTTTGAAACATGAAACCTCCTTTTTAGAAGCTCGGAAATAATTAACAATTTTCAATTAACAAATAACAATTTCGGAGTTCGGCCTCCGATTCAGACATTCGAGGATAAACCCCGCCGAACCTATTAATAGGTTTCGCTTCACAAAACACTTTAATTGTTAATTGCTGCTGCCATTCTCTCCAAACTTTACTCTATTTCCTCAAATCAAATCCGACGGCATGATTTCTATGCTTATCTGCGTGCCGGCGGATTGTTTATAAGCGCTTATTAAAGGAGCGGCTTTTAGCATGTCTTCCTTATTGCCTTTAATAATTATATGTTTTCTGTAAGTATTGTGAAGTTTTGATATATAAGCCGGCGCGGGACCTAAAAGTTTTATGTGCAGTTCGCAACTTTTTATAAATCCTTCAAGCAATATAAAAAGCCGTTCGGAATCTTCTTCGGCTTTTTTGTCGTCTTTATTTTTCACGACAATTTTAGCTATATCGCAATACGGCGGGTAAAAAAGTTTTTTTCTGTATTCGGTTTCGGCTTTATAAAAAGCCGTAAAATCATGCTTTTTAGCACATTCAATGGCATAATGCTCGGGGTGTCCGGTCTGCACAATGACATTCCCGCGCATATCCCCTCTTCCGCATCTGCCGGCAACCTGAGTTATAATTTGAAACGTTTTTTCTGCGGATTTAAAATCCGGAAGATATAATGACGTGTCCGCGTCTATAACGCAGACAAGGCTCACCCTGGGAAAATCAAAACCTTTGGCGATCATCTGCGTGCCAAGCAAAATGTCATACTCTTCGTTTTTAATGCCTTTATACGCGTTTGAATAAACTTCTTTCGACGAAGCCGTATCTCCGTCAAGCCTGAATATTTTCGCGCCGCTGAACATTTTTTTCAATTCGTCTTCAACTTTTTGCGTGCCCGTGCCGAATACCGATATTTCTTTACTTTGGCACACGCAGCAAACTGCGGGAAGTTTTTTGCTTTCGCCGCAGTAATGACATTTCAGCAAGTCCGGATTTCTGTGATAAACCATAGATATGGAACAGCTCGGACACTGAAACACGCTTCCGCATTTGCGGCACATTATTGAAGGAGAGTATCCCCTTCTGTTTAAAAATACTATTACCTGTTCTTTTTTTGCCAATGCTTTTGAAATAGCGTCTATTGTTTCAGGCAGCAAAAGGCTTCTGCCGTAAATTTTATTTTTCAGCGAAAGAACTTTCACCTCGGGAAGCCGCTTCTTATCTATTCTTTCGGGAAGTTCAATTAAAGCCAGCTTATTTTCCAAAGCGTCTTTATAGCTTTCCAAAGAAGGCGTCGCGGAACCGAGCACAACGGAAGCTTTGTGATAATTTCCTCTCCAGAAAGCAATTTCTCTCGCATCATAAGAAGGTTTTTGTTCCTGCTTATACGTATGTTCATGTTCTTCGTCTATGATTATCAAACCTAAATTTTCAAAAGGCGCAAATACGGCAGAACGCGCTCCGAGCATAATTTTTATTTCGCCGTTTTTTGCTTTCATGTAAAGTTTATATTTTTCCGTATCGCTTACGGCGCTGTGCCATACGCCGATTTTACATCCAAAGCGTTTTGTTACGATATCGACAAACTGCGGCGTAAGAGAAATTTCTGAAATAAGCATTATGGCGCTTTTACCAAGGTTTAACGCATGTTCAATACAGGTGAGGTAAACTTCCGTTTTTCCCGACGCGGTTATGCCGAACATCAAAAACTTTCCGTTTTCCCCGCCGGATATGCTTTTGTTTATCATATCAGCCGCATTTTGCTGCGCAGCATTAAGATTATGCCTTATATCGTATGAGTTTTCATCGCCGGCAAAAACATCTTTCGGTTTTCTTTTAGGAATTTTCATCGACACGGGAATTATTGAAGCCAGCGCTTCGCCCAAAGAACAAACATAATTCCCGCTTATATATTTCGCCAGTTCAAGCGATTCTTTTGTTATAACATTTTCATTGTCGATGATCGATTCTATAGGTTTGAGTTCAAAATCATTTTCCGCGGTTTCGCGTACTGCCAATGCGTAAGCCGTCATCGGCCTGTTTTTGAATTTTACTTTTATTCTCTTGCCGGCAATGCTTTGCGGATCGGTGTTTTGTAAAGGAAGATAGTAGAATGTTTGGTTAAGCGGCACAGGAACAACAACTTCAATTACTTTCATATTTCGCCTGTTTTAAGAAACTTCATTACTTTTTTCATATCGTCCCAGACAAACTTTTTAAGGTTCGGATTTCTCAAAAGCGCGGCCGGATGATAAGTCGGCATCAGTTTTATGCCGTTATACTCTTTTACCGTTCCGCGTATCGTGCTTATTGATTCTTCGCTTTTCAGCAGTCCTCTTGTAGAAGAAGCTCCGAGCGTAACGATTATCTTCGGCTGTATTATTTCAAGCTGCCTGTCCAAATACTGACGACAAATTTCCATCTCTTCCAAAGCAGGCGGTCTGTCATTTCCGCGCAGCTCGGGATCTGACGGATCTTTCATAGGATGGCATTTCACTATATTCGCTATATACACGGTTTCACGGGTATAACCCATCGCCTCAATAATTTTTGTCAAAAGCTGGCCGGCTCTTCCGATAAAAGGTTCTCCTTTGTGGTCTTCGTCAAAACCCGGCCCTTCGCCGACAAATATTAACTCCGCGCTTGCCGAACCTGCGCCGAAAACGCAGTTCAAACGGCTCGCTCCCAGAGGACACTTTCTGCATTTGTCCGTCTCTTTTTTCAATGCCTCAAGTTCCTGCGAAGGTCCTGATTTTTTTACGGTAAAACCGTTTTCCTTAACAGCTTCGGCTGATTTTTTTTCAGACGGCATTTTCACCGCAGGCTCCTTGTATATCTCGTCTTCGCCCCAGTTTTGATACTCTTCAAGAGATCTTTTTGCAAGTTTTATTATTTGCGAATATTCTGAGTGTTTCATCTATTATTTTTCCAGCAATTTTATTTTTATCCGAATTTTTTACGGTTATAACATGTCCGTCTTTACTTATAATATGAACGGAAGTTTTGTCAGCGCCGAGAGATTCTCTGCCGTTGGCTATTATTAAATCAAGATTTTTGGATTTCAGCTTGCTTACGGCATTTGCAATGTGATTTTCAGTTTCCAGCGCAAAACCCGCAACCGTCCGGTTGTTTTTATTTTTTCCGCAGTAGGCGATAATGTCGGGATTTTTCTTAAGCTTCAATACCTGATGAGCTTTCGCTCCATTTTTTATTTTATTGTTTTTATATGATGCCGGAGCAAAATCAGCCACGGCGGCGGCGCCTATAATAATGTCCGCTTTATCCATATTTTCTTTTACGGCCTTAAACATATCGGCCGCGCTTACAATTTTTATGAGTTTCACGCCCTCGGGAGGCATAATTTCGCTTTTGCCGCTTATAAAAATTACCTTATTATTTTTATCAATAGCGGCTTTAGCAAGTGCAGCGCCCATTTTTCCGGAAGAAGCATTGCTGATAAATCTTACCGGATCAATATACTCTTTTGTAGAACCGGAAGTTATAAGAAACGTAAAACGCGATTTTCTCATTTTAGCGACCGCAAGATTTTTTTATATTTATATCTTTAACGACGACTGCCCCGTCCAAGCCTCACAAGTAAAGCGGCGGCAGGAAGAACTTTGTTTCTGACGGGACATTTGCCGTTTTTTTTAGACATCTTCAGGAAAGTTCCTTAACAATTGCCGAAATAATATTTTCTACCGCAGCAAGCCTTCCGCAGCCGGTGTCGCCGCAGGCAAGTTCGCCGCTTTCCGGCATTACAAATTTATATCCGTAACTTTTCAAAGAGGAAATATTTATTTGAGTGGCTTTATGCCCGAACATATCCGCGTTCATCGCCGGACAAATCAATATTTTAGCTTTTGAAGCCAGAAGCGTCGCAGAAAGCAAATCGTCTGCTCTGCCGCTTGCCAGCCTTGACATAATGTCCGCGGTTGCGGGAACAACTGCAATAATATCGGCTTTTTTAGCAAGCGTTATATGCTCTATTTCCCAAGCGGCAGGCTCTTCAAACATACCCTGATGAACTTTATTTTTTGACAAAGTCTGCAAAGTTAAAGGAGTTATAAATTTTGAACCGCCGTTTGTCAAAATGCATTCGACATTAGCGCCGAGCTTTACAAGCCCGCGTATTATATCGCAAACCTTATACGCCGCTATGCCGCCGCAAACGCCTAAGATGATATTTTTACCTTTCAAATCCATTACCGTCCCTTTTTCTCTTCGCTGCCTTCAGCTTCGGATTTTGCTTCTTTTGATTTCATTTTCTTCTTAAGTTCTTCTATTTTATCCGAAGTAACCGTCCCGTCCATTACTTCATCCAGGGCTTTTGTTATAAGTTCCGCTTGGCTTAATCTTCTGTAATCGTCTTCATGCTTTTTTACATCAATCCAGTCCAAAGCAAGTTTCACAATTTCATACCTGCCCATTTTTGATTCAAATACAGCTTGTTCCAAAGGTTTTGCCTGTGCCATTTTAAACTCCCATTAACGACAGAGCGGGGAGTAAAGAGCGGAGATATTGCGGCGCTTCCCGTTTATACATTTTCGCAAAGCGAAAACGCATTATCTTCACTTTTAACTCTTCACTTTGTCTTTTTTATTTTGTATTCCAAAGATTTTATTATAATCATTACTGATTCTACGGCTTTTTCGAGTTCGTCATTTATTACAAGATATTCATATTCGGGAAGATAACTTATCTCTTTTTTTGCGTTTGAAAGCCGCTGTTTGATTACTTTATCGCTGTCCTTATTTCTGGTTCTGAGCCGTTTTTCCAGAGTTTTTATGTCAGGCGTCATAATAAAAATCATGCACGCTTCAGGATACTGCTTTTTTATATTTATTCCGCCCTGAACGTCTATATCCAACAAAACATTTTTTCCGGATTTTAAAGTTTTATTCAAAAAAGATTTGGGCGTGCCGTAAAAATTGCCGAATACTTCCGCCCACTCGGCAAATTTTTTATCCTTAGCCATGGCCTTAAACTTGGATTCGCTTATGAAAAAATACTCAATGCCGTTTGTTTCCCCGACTCTGGGCGGCCTTGTCGTTGCGGAAACAGAACACACGGTATTCACGTCTTTTTTAACGATCGCGTCGCATATGCTGGTCTTTCCGGCTCCGGAAGGAGCGGAAACGATCAATATTTTACCTTTTTTTGATTTTTTTTTCATTTTTACTTCAACTCCGTCTCTCTCATAAGATAATATTCATTATAAGGATGCGATTCTTTTTGCCGCCAGCCTTTAGAAAAATCCTTTGGGAAAGCGATTTTTCTCTTCAGTAAGCGGTTATATAGTTTATTAAATACGACATATATTTGCAAATGCGCGGCAAAAACAATCAGGCAAAACGCATGAAAACAACCACCCCGTCGCTAACGCGCCACCCCTCCGAAGGAGGGGAATTAACTGCAACGTCTGTAAAATTCCCCTCCTTCGGAGGGGTGGCAGGCAAAGCCTGACGGGGTGGTTGGGCTTTCACGCGTTTGTCGTGCAAAAACAATTATAGATGCACGGAGCACGGATGCATAATAAAGACAACAACTCAGCAACGGACTTATCTTTACCGTTGCTGAGCTGCAGTTCTGCCTTTTGCCTGTTATGCTTCTATGAGTCTTATTCTATAAATATTTCCGTACGTCTGTTTGCGGCTCTGCCTTCTTTGGTTTCATTAGTTTGTATCGGCATAGTTTCCGCAAATCCGACATAGGATATTCTTCCTGCGGGCACGCCGTATTCAATCAGTTTATCTTTTACGACAGCCGCTCTTCTCTGCGAAAGACCGACATTATGTTCATGGGTCCCGGTATTGTCCGTATGTCCTTCAACCGTAATTTTCTTAAAATCAATTTTATTTATGTCATCCGCGGCTTCTTTGATATTTTTTTCATCTTCGGAATTAATAACCGCTTCATCAATATCAAACGACGCCACATGCAGCCTTATCATTATCGCGCCCGGATTACGTCTTCTTTCATTGGCTTTTTTAGAAACGTTTTCTTCCGACTCTATCAATTGTTCTGCCTTGTTTTTAAGTTTACGGGCTTTTTCCGCGGTTCTTTCTATACTTTTTTCTATAAACTCAATATCCTCTTTAGAAAGCGCTTCCGCCGTAGAAGCAAGCCTGTGCTGGGCTTCACCGGCTTTTTGCAAAGCCTTATCGGCTTCCGCGATCGCTATTTTTGCGTCAGCAACTATCTGTTCCTGCGAGGCAGCTCTGGTATTAACTTTTTCCTGAGCTTCGCCGGTTTTCTTTAAAGCCTCGTCAATAGCCGTAACGGCAAGTTTGCCTTCAGACACTACTTTATCCTGCATGTCTAACTTTTTAGCTTCGTCTGCCGCCGAAAGATGCTTCTCTGCAGTGTCAATATAACCTTTCGCCTCTTCAAGTTCTTTAATGTCGTAAAGAGAACTCATTATTCTGTTTTTGGCTCTCTCGGCTATATCGTCTATATGCGCCAATCTTTCTTCGGCGGTGGATTTTTCGGAAACTTTCATATTTCTGTCGGAGTCAAGAGCCGATGTTATTAAATCAAACAATCCGAAAGTTTCATCAACTTTATTAAGTCCCGTAACGGCATATTCTTTTGCTTTTGGATACTGACCGAGCGTCACGAAATTTTCTACCTTGCCGGAATCTTTATCCGCGGAATTGGCAAGCTGATACGCGCGCTCCAAATATTTTGCCAGCAAAGCATTTTTTCTGCCGAACACATATCTTAAGCCTACGTTTCCGCCTATATAACCGTATCTGTCCGCAGCCGTAAGGTTGGCATTCGCAAAAACTTTAAAATTATTGGTGATTTTCTTTTCGACTCCGGCATTTATGCCGCCTTCTATCTGTCCTTCCGTAGTTCCTCTGCTTAAGAATTCAATGTCGGTGTTTACAAACACGCTTTCAACTTCAGGCTTATATCCGGTTATCAGATATCTGGCTTCGGCTGAAGCATATGCGCCCCATTTATGTCTCACATATTCGATTCCGGCTCCGACGCGGGCTGAACTTCTGAAGTAGTTTCCGCCGTTGACATTCAAATTATACATACCTGCGCCTTTTTCATCAAAAGACTTATAATTAACGTTTGCCGCTTCAAGCCCTATGAACGGCCTCAGAAGCATACGTTCCGTAAGCTCGAATTTTAAAGCTCCTTCCAAGTCCGCGCTTATCGTTAAAGCGTCTATAACTCCATCGGCATACGCTCCGAGCACTTCTCTTTTTGTATCAAACGTATCCATGCTTCCCAGCAATAATCCTTTAACTTCCCAGTCTTCTTTAATATATCCGCTGTAAATACCGAGAGAGCCTCTCGTTCCGTCGGCTTCATTTTTGTCCTGTTTAATCCAGTCTTTGCTTACTCCTGCGTATATACCGTACATCAAGTTTTTTCCATCCAGATATCTGTCAAATCCGACCATCGCTCCCAAAGACGAATCTTTATAATCTTCAAGCGAGTTTTCATCGCCGAACCATATTTCATGTCCGCCTCTTACCTGCGCCCAAAGTCCGCTGCTGGTAATATTGTCTTCGTCGTGATTTTTAATTTTGTCATATATCTGTTTTGACGGAATGTCAGCCGCGGCATTTCTTACGACATTGGCAAGAAAATATCCGGAAAGATGAGCCAATATGTATCTTTGCCCGTTATCGTCAAGATCCCACATCATATGGTCTATGAGCGCGCCCCATTCCGCGGACGCATTATGCGATATGCGGTCTATGGCCTTCGCGGTTTGTTTTTGGTTGAACGTAAGCGGCGAAAGAGCGCTGAAAGAACTGATATAGAAGTAGTTTACGTCAAGCCAGACATTATTTGTGTTATAAAATAAGCGGTAACGCAAAGGTTCGCTCAAACTGCTGCTTGCGAATTTTCCGGCCACGGCATCGGTCGCCGTTATAAGATAATACCGGTCATTGTAATATGTTCCGCTTCCTACCATCACGGCTAAACTGCCGCCCGTTATGTCGGCGGAACTGGTGTTTATGATATCGTTCGTCCCTGCGGAAAATATATCGATCGTCAAATTGCCGCTGGAATTAAAGGTTTCAACGTCTGCCGTATCAGCGGAAGCATTGTGCATATTAAGCGAGGCGCCCGCAGCTACCGACAGACTTGTTCCTTCGTATGAAACATTATCGTTAAATCCGAGAGTTCCATCGTCAACATTAAAATTTCCGTATACTTTATTTACCCCGCCGAGATACACCGTGCCGGATCCGGACTTACGCACTTCTATTCCGGAAGACGATATGTCGCTGAGTATTCCTCCGCTGATTATAGTGTTTCCTGAACCCGTGATTTGCAGATCGGCATAATCTCCGAGGTAAATATCGTTATCCGCTCCGTTTGCGGTATTGCCGGCAAACAATATGTCTCCGATATCGGTGTTTAGATTTACCGTGCTATTGGTAACGTAAAGCGCGCCGCCGTCCCCAAGCGCTTTATTGTTGATAAATGCCGAACTTGAAATATTCATAATGCCGGCTCCGGAATATATAACGCCGCCGTTATTGAAAGCTTCATTATCGTCAAATATAACATTTGAAACGTTGACGACAGCAAAGTCGCTCATTACTCTTATTACGGAACCGTCCATATCGGTTCTTCCTATTGTAGAGTCGCTTGCATAATCGCCGTTCGCCTGCGCGCTGGAAACAGTCAAATCGTAAAGATAAAAGTCTACTTCCGTTGAACCTTCTATATTGAAAAATGATCCTCTGCCCGTGGCTGTGTTTGTACTATAATACAAAAGTCCGGACAATAAACTTTCGGACGCGTCCTGGCTGTAACCGCCTACGTAAAATGTTCCCGAACTCATATCGTGGAGGCTGTTGCCTTCATGATATGCTCCGGCATAAGACCATAAAAACGCTCTCTCATTATATTTCATATTTTGTCTGTCGAGCGAATAAGCGTCTGAGAATCTTACGGCCTTAAGTATAACGTCATGATAGTCGTCATCGGCAACTTTGGCCTCATACTCGTAAACCGTTGTGGCCACATCGCTGACTCCGCCTGCATTAAATTCGACGCCGTCAAGAACATTCAGCCTGTAATCAAAATTGAGGCCTGCGTCCATATCGTGTTTTATAATCAAACGTCCCAAGTCGAAAGAACCCGCTGACGAAGCAGTTACAAGCCTGTCGTAGCCTACGACTGCAGCGTCAAACGTCACTCCAAAGTCAAGTTTGCTGTTAGAAACCGATATATCGTCAAATGTTACGGTGCGCGTGCTTCCGGGACCGGTAAGCGCATTGCTTATAGACACCGTAGAATTGTTGAACGAGTATAAAACGTCATTTGTAAAATTATCGGAGCCGAAGCTGACATACGCATTGTCAAATACAACTTCATTTCCTGAGCCTGAATTTGCAAAAGCGCCGTTAAGCAGGTAACTTACCATAGATGCGGACGAACCTCCGAAATAAGCCAAAGCATTATCTCCGGTAAAAGTTATATTCCCCGCAGATAACGCGGTCACCGAAGCATCGGCTTTATAATATCTCGAAATTCCGCCATTGCCTAAATTTACATTATATCCCATAGAAGCGCCGCTATGCGTAACATTCAGCAGGCTTGACTCAATATTATTTGTTCCGGTAAACATGCTTCCGGTAACATTAACCGTTGTAGTGCCGGCGGTTTGCGTGTATACTCCCGTAAATCCGCTGTTGTTTCCGGTAAGAGTAAGCATTCCGGCGGAAGGTTTGTTTATAGTCCCGTTTCCGATAACATTTCCGCTGAACGTCAGATTTCCCTGAGTTGTTATTTCCATATCGCCTGCCCCGTATATGCCGATTGTTCCGCCGCTTAAAACGGTCCCTGTTGAAAGTTCAAGAACTCCGGCAGTTATGCTGCTTATGCCGGTAAAATAATTGCTGGTTACAATAGTGTTTCCGCCTGTTTGTATAAAGCGACCTGCATATCCCGAACTGTTCCCGTTTATATAAAAATCATTATTGCCCGACTTATATATATATCCTGCGCTGGTTCCGGATATTCCTCCGTTCACGATAACGGATCCGGAATTGCCTTCAATATTTATTCTTCCGATATTATATATGTCATTACGCGACGTGCCTGTCCCTATCATATTATCCGTAAATACTATGTCTCCATTGTCAGTCGTAAGATTTAATACCGCTCCGGAAGCATTATATATGGCTCCGCCGGATGAAGCTGCCCTGTTGCCGCTGAAAGTTATATCGGAATTATCCGCTGTCAAATAAGCGGTTGCGGAATTGTATATGGCTCCTCCGCTTCCCGAAGATCTGTTATTTGAGAATTCTATGTCGCCGATAAGCCTTAAAACCGAAGCCGCTTCGTTAAGAACCGCTCCGCCGTTAAACGCCGAAGTATTGTACGAAAAAACCGCGTTTACATTATCAAATTCTGCCGTTGAACCGCCGGTATTGACCAAAGCTCTGCCCGTATTGCTTGAGAAAGTCACGTCTCCGCCGATAAATGCCGCCGTGGAAGCGCCTGCATTATACAAAGCGCCGCCGGAATATTGTTTTCCGGAAACATTGCTTTCATTTATGACGGAATTTTCTATAAACTTCGTTTTTCCTCCGGTAAACGTTATTTTAGAAGCGCCGTCATTATACACCGCTCCGCCCGCATATGCCGAGTTGACCAAAAAAACAGCGTCCGTATCGTCGAAATTTACGGCCGAACCTCCTACATTATGTATCGCGCCGCCGTTCCAATCATACAAAGACTGATCGCTGTAATGATAACCGTTCGTTGAATTACTTGAAAATATAACGGTACTTGCGGAAAAAGACAATGTTGAAGCGCCGTTATTTGCTATTGCTCCGCCGGATACCGCCGTATTATTTGAGAAGTCGGCCGAAATGTCGTTAAAAGACGCCGAAGATCCGCCGTCATTATACACGGCTCCTCCTCCCAAAAGATATTCGGGAGTGTCTCCATACTTAAAACCCTCTGCCTCATTCCGTGCAAAAACAACGCTTCCTCCGTCAAAAACGACTTGCGATCCGCCCAAATTGGCTATGGCGCCGCCGGCTAAAGCCGTATTGCCGTCGAACGAAACCGCCGCCGCACCGCTAAAAGACAATAATGCATCATTGACATTGTACACTGCGCCGCCGTAATTGCCCGGATCATTTTCAGGGTCGGTTTTGTTCGAAGAAAAATTAATGTTCTTATCGGAATTAAAATACACGGACGAACCGTCATTGTAAATGGCTCCGCCGCCGTAATCGTAAGAAAGATTATTTATAAAATCGACATTGCCTTCAAAAGTCACGCTGCTGCCGGAAGACACCGTCAAAGCTCCGCCATAAGAACCGTCAAACCTGCTGGCATATTCGTCATATGAATTATTCGTAATAATAACATCCGCAGTATCGGAAAAACTCATTGTGGAGCCGCTTATGTACATCCCTCTGCTTGCGCTTAACGTGAACGTTCCGTTTTCATGCTCGTAAAAAGCGTTTTCAACATTGAAACGTCCTCCGGAGACATTAAAAGCTCCCTGCAGATAATTGTCCCCCATTAAAGTTAAAATGCCGGATCCCGTTTTATTGATTGTATTTTGGTCCGTTTCAACATATATTCCGCCTTTAAGCGTGACGGAATCAACCCTTGCGGGATTACATTCTACGATATCAATATTAAGCGCGGAGTTTTCCATATATATGTCCGCGCCTTTTGACGCAGAATTGCCTTCAAACAGCACGTCTGACGCCCATACGGATATCGACATTGTCGAACCTAAAACAGCTATGGCTCCGCCGTTTCCGGAGATGTTGTCTGTAAACCGCGTGAGCGTTTCATAAAAACTCAGACTTGATTCTCCTCCCGTTGCATATATCGCTCCGCCGCCGTATGCTGAAATATTGTCGGAAAACGTAATATTTCCTCCGGTAAAGTCAATATCGGAAGAGTCGGCGTATATAACTCCGCCGTAATCCGCGGTATTATTAGAAAAAATTATCGTACTGTCGACAAAACTGAGAGGACTGTTAAAAGAATATATCACTCCGCCGAAATCGGCGGCATTATTCGAATCGAACAAAACGTTTGAATTATCAAGGGTAATACTATTTGTTACATTTTCGGCATATATTACTCCGCCGCTGAAGGCGCTATTGCCCGTAAAACGCGTCGCATTGTCGAATTTTACTTTAACGTCGTCCGAGGCATACAAAACTCCGCCTAAATAGCCGATATTGCCCAAGGCGGTTACGCTGTCTATATAAAGCTCTCCGGCTGCCGCGTATATAGCTCCGCCCCTGTTGTCTGAAAAATTATTTTCCAATATTATGTTTGAAAATACGGCATCGGCATTTGCATTTGTCATTCTTAACACCGAGCCGTCGGAAGATATGCTTGCGTCCCTTATGGTTAAGTCGAGCAGTTCCAAATCCGTGACATTTACAAGATTGAAGAAAGAACCGCTGCCGCCTATCAGCGCACCGAAATTGTCCATAAGAATCCCTGAAATTACGTATTTGCTTGGGTCTCTGTCCAGCCCGTCTCCGCCTTTTACGACAAAAATCCCTTCCTCTGTATCGCTCAAAGACATATCTATATTGTAAACCATTTCCGCCTCTATTGAAAAACCTCTGGCGCCGTATTCCGCGTTTCTGGAATAAAGGCTGTGCCTGTCAAGTCCTGCGGTAACTTCTATCATGATTTCCGTCAAACGCGACGGATCTATGGAAATGTCAAAAGTGTTAAAAGGCTTTATTGCCGTAAACGATTTTGAGGCAGGATAATCAAATGTAAGTCCGCCGTTCAATACCTGGGCGTAGTACGTGCCGGCCGTAACCGGAGCATCCGCTCCGGAGTAGAGAAATACGTCAAAAAGATAAAGTTTG
>WRNH01000016.1 GCA_009776745.1 Endomicrobiia bacterium
CGTAACCACAGGCGGACGCGGCTTTAACAAAGCCGGATCTGCAGCTTCGACGATTACTTTTTCTTCAGAGTATATTGAAGAAAGTTTCGCGTCATATCCGAATTCGTTTGCCAAAAGAATGGCAGTGTCGGTATCAAGCCTCTGATTTATCGTCGCGAGACTTCCCATAGAAAGAAGTTTTTTCAAAACATCTCCGACTTTAAGCTTCATCTTATCGGCCAAATCTCTTACCGTTATAAGTTCATTTATTGTGATCTTGCCGATATACTGCGGCTGCGGCTCTTTTTTTTCTTCCGGCTTTGGCTGAGGCGGTTCCGGCTGTTTTTCAACCGCAGGCTTAACCTGTTCCAAAGGTTTTGCTTCTTCTTTTTTTGGCGGAATTTCAGGTTTAATCTCAGGAACGGCAGTCTTTGGTTTTTGTTTTTCTTTTGCTTCTTCTTTTTTCGGCTGTTTTGCCTTTTTTACATCTTCCGGCTTAACCGAAACGGGCACAGGCTGTTTCTTAACCGTTTTTTTTGTATCTGAGGAAGTTTTTGGGCTTTTTATCTTTGCCGTCTTAGATTCGGCGGCTTTTTTGGTAACGGCTTTATCCTTAACGGTTTTTTTCGCAGCCGGAGTTTCAGCTGTTTTCACCGCCGTTTTCTTCTTTGGCGCCGCCGCCTTTGTTTTTACCGCAGCTTTTTTCTTGCTTTTTTCGGCGTCTGCTTCTTTAGTTTTTACTTGTTTTGTTGGCATAAGCTGTATTCCTTTTAACAGCAGTGAGTAGTTAGCAATGAGTAAGGAGTTGTTGTTGTGCGAGGCTTTGCCGCGCTTATTACAGATGCGCGAAGGCACTCCAAATCTACTCACTACTATCTATTCACTAATCACTGTCTTTGTAAGACTTTTTTTCGCGGCTTCGATAATTTTTTCGGCAGTCTTAGGGCCTATTCCCGGAAGAGTCGTAAGATCGTCAATTGTCAGCTGCGCTAATTTTTCTATGTTCGTAAAACCCGCTTTAACTAAAATTTCTATATTTTTATCGCTGATACCTTCAAGCTTTTCCAAAGCCTCAGTCTGCTGCTCGGCTTTTTCTTCGCTTTCCTGTTTCTTTTGGCCTTCCGATTTCACGTCGATGTGCCATCCGGTAAGTTTCGCGGCAAGCCTTACGTTATGCCCGTTTTTGCCTATAGCGAGCGACAACATATCGTCGGCTACCAAAACTTCGGCCTTTTTATCTTCCTGTGAAATTAAAACGACCGTAATAACTTTCGCCGGAGCAAGAGCTGCAGAGATATATCTTGCAGCGTCAACGGAATAAGGAATCAAATCTATTCTTTCGCCTCTGAGCTCGTCTATAATAGGTTTAACTCGCGCGCCTTTTATGCCGACGCACGCGCCTACAGGGTCAACCTTCGGATTATGAGATATAACCGCGACCTTCGACCTCATTCCCGGATCTCTGACGACATTGACTATATCCACGACTTTCTCATATATTTCTGGAACTTCAAGTTCAAAAAGCCTTTTAACAAGCTCCGTGCTCGCACGGGATAAAACGGTTCCCGGGCCTTTTATGTTTTTTTCTACTTTTATTATAACCGCTCTTATATGCTGACCGACGGTAAATTTTTCTCTGAAAACCTGCTCGCTTACAGGGAGAATAGCTTCCGTTTTTCCGAGATCGACAATTACATTTTTATTGGCTATCCTGTATATGACCCCGTTTACAATCTGCCCTACCTTTTCTTTCATCTCATCGAATAAAGAATCTCTTTCAGATTCTCTTATTTTCTGAACGATAACCTGCTTGGCCGTTTGCGCAGCTATACGCGAAAAATCCTGCGTATCAAGAGGTATTTTTACTTCGGCGCCTATTTCATGAGGCTGCCCCAATTTTTTTGCTTCCTGCACGCTTGCCTCAAGCAAAGGGTTTGTAACGTCTTTGACTACGGTTTTTAAAACATACGCGGCCATATTGCCGGTATCGGTGTCAACTTTCGCGACCACGTTAACATTTTTACCGACGTGTTTTTTATAAGCGGACATCAAAGCGTTTTCTATAACGCTTAAAATATCTTCTTTTTTTATTTTCTTATCTTTCTCGATCTGCTCAAGAGCCATCAAAAGTTCGCCCTTTTCTGCCATTGCATCCTCCGTTTTGCAGAGCTTAGAATTTAGATAATGTATTTAACCAATATCCGGTTTCGGCCGGCCGAAACACATTAATTGCTCTCTATTCTCTGTCTTTTCTTTATATGTCTGCTTCTAAATTTGCTTTTTTTATATCGGAAAAATCTATTTCCACTTCGCCTTTAGTTACGTCGTTAATTTTTATTTTGCCGTCTTTAAAATAAAGTATCTCCCCCAAAAAATTACGCTGGTTATTTACCGCGTTAAACGTCTGTATTCTCGCTTTGCTTCCGGTAAAATTTTTAAAATCTTTTTCCTTCCTCAAAGCCCTGTTTACTCCCGGAGAAGAAACTTCCAAAACGTAAGATTCATTAAGAGTATCGTTTGCATCCAAAATGTCTCCGAAAATACGGCTCATCTTTTCACAGTCGTCTATCGAGATACCGTCTTTTTTATCTATAAAAACTCTGGCGACCCAATTTCCGTTCTCTCTGAGATACTGTACGTCGATAATCTCCATATTCCGGTCATCAGCCGCCGGAATCAAAAGTTCTTCGATCGCCTTTGTTTTACTTATCATGATAAATCCCGTATCAAAAATAAAAGGCGGCCGATAGCCGCCTTAACGTAAAGTATTATACAAATTAATACAAAAATATACAATGCGAATTCAAATTAAAGGACAGCAGTTTACAAATAAAAAAGCCCATAGGCAAAAACCAAAGCTTTTAAGATTTTTGTTTATTTCTTTTTTGTTTCATTCGTTTTTACGGCGGCAACGTCATCTTCAACAACTTTAGCGCGGCCTTTAACCATAACATATGCCAAAAACACAACAAATACCGCCATGAAAAAATACGCAGGCCAATCCGAAGCAAAGTCTATGTACATAATCTTTTCCCCTCCGATTTTATTTCTAAACAATTATAACTGTTTTGAAAAATATTAGCAAATGGGTTTCTCTAAAAACCCCACTTTTGTCATTGCGGGCTTGACCCGCAATCTATGGTCCACGACAAGATTGCGGCTCGGTGGCCGCAATGACGACACTGAAAATACAGGTTTTTAGAGAAACCCAATTTGTCATACCCGTGAAAACGGGTATCCATGCTGCTTTTAAATGTGTCCGACGATAACGACAAATGGATTCCCGTTTTCACGGGAATGACACCGCTTTAGATAGGTTTTTAGAGAGACCCTATTCGCAATTCGTGATTATTTTTTAATAAACCCGCCGCCTAAAACTTCATCATCTTGATAAAAAACGGCTGACTGTCCCGGAGTTATTGAAGCTTGCGGCTCGTCAAAAATAACTTTATTTTCATAAACGGCCGCTTTAGCCGGCTTATGCATGCGGCGGATTTTAACATCCGCTTCAAAAGGATATTCCGGTTCGCCGGCAGTCCATTTTATATTTTCAACTTCCATTTCTTTTGAATATATTTCTTCCTTTATTCCGACTATCATAGCATTATGCAAAACGTCAATTTTTATTACGTATACGGGTTTCTCGGTAGTAAGACCCAAACCGCTGCGCTGGCCGACTGTATAATAGATCAGACCTTTATGTTTGCCGAGTTTTCTGCCCTGCATATCGTATATGTCGCCCGGTTTAACTTTTGAAGGGTCAAGATTATTCAAAAGAAAATCCGTATAAGAACCTTCAATAAAGCAGTTTTCCTGGCTTTCTTCCCTCTCGGCTGAAGGAAGCGAAGCTTCTTTGGCAGCCTCTCTCACCTCCGATTTTGTCATATTTCCGAGAGGAAACAAAACATGCGAAAGCTGCTTCTGGCTCAGCCTGTAAAGAACATAAGACTGATCTTTTTGAACGTCTTTAGCTTTTTTTAATTTAAAAATTCCGTTTTCCTGCTCAATTTTTGCATAGTGCCCCGTGGCAAGTTTATCAAAACCGAGCTCTTTAGCTTTTTCAAGCAAAACTCCGAATTTGATATTTTCATTGCAGATAATGCACGGGTTAGGCGTTTTTGCGGATATATAACTTTCTATAAAATTCCTTATAACAGCTTCTTCAAATTTTTTTTTAAATTCAACGGCAAAGTGTTCCACGCCGATAACATCGCAAATGTTTTTTGCATCCTCGACTTCGGTTTTTACGCAGTCATGAAGAATAAGCGTAATGCCGGATACGCTATATCCCTGTTTTTGAAGCATGTACGCGCTTACGGCGGAATCAACTCCGCCGGACATTCCGACTAAAACTTTTTCCATATCAGCCTTTTTTTGAGGATAAGCAATGTCTTTTGCCTTTACTTGCCATTCTATCTTCCATCTTTTTTCTGCCATACAGGCGACATATTTCTCAATTTTTCAACAATGCCGGGTAAAATTTTCAAAACATAGTCTATCTCTTCATGAGTATTCGCATAACTGAAAGAAAAACGTATTGCTCCCTGAGCATCTATGGGATCAACGCGCATTGCCGATAAAACATGGGACGGTTCGGACGATCCCGACGCGCACGCAGAGCCCGTTGAAGCGGCAATGCCGTTCATATCAAGCATCGCAAGAAGAGATTCTCCCTCTATATATTTGAAACTTACGTTCAAAACGCTGCAAAGCGATTTTTCAAAGCTGCCGTTTATTATAACTTCCGGTATTTCTTCCAAAATACCGTTTTTTAATTTCTCTTTCAGGCTGAGTATATGATTATTGTGCGTCTGCATTTGCACAACCGAAAATTCCAAAGCTTTGGCAAGTCCTTTGGCAAACGCTACGTTTTCAGTGCCGGGGCGAAGCCCGTTTTCATGATGGCCGCCGAACATTACCGGATGTATATTTGTTCCTTTTTTGATATACAAAGCGCCGATCCCTTTCGGTCCGTAAAATTTGTGCGCTGCAACAGAAAGCAAATCAACACCGAGCTTTTTTACGTCAAGAGGAAGTTTGCCGGCTGTCTGCACGGCGTCAGTATGAAAATATATTTTGTCTTTCCTTTTTTCGTTGATCTCTTTTATGGCCGCGGCTATTTCTTCTATAGGTTCAATAGTGCCGACTTCATTATTGGCATGCATTATACTTACAAGAAGAGTGTTTTCTTTTACGGCTTTTTTCAGCGCGTCAACGGAAACTCTGCCTTCTTTGTCCACGTCAAGAAAAGTGACGTCATACCCGCGTTCCTGCAAATGTTTACACGAATAAAGCACGGCATGGTGTTCAATTTTACTTGTTATAACATGCCCTTTTTTGCCGTAAGCGCTGAGAATGCCGAATATCGCTATATTATTGCATTCGCTGCCGCATCCGGTAAAAATAATTTCGTCGAATTCGGCATTGATAAGAGACGCCGTTTTTGCCCTGGCTTCTTCAAGAGCATATTTGGCTTCGCGCCCGAAGCCGTGAAAGCTTGACGCATTGCCGTATATGCCGGAAAAATAAGGAAGCATCTCTTTGACCGCTTCCGGAGCAACCCGCGTTGTCGCGCTGTTGTCAAGATAAATTTTTTTCTTTTCCATATCAACCCTGCCTGTCTATTTGTATTTCATACATTAATTCAACCTGCTTTATTTCCGGAATATTTTCATTCAAATACTGCAAAGTTTTTCTTATTCTGAAATAATATCCCGCGCAGTTTTTGCATAATGTTATATGTCTTTTAAATTCTTTTTCTTTTTGTCCGTCGAGCTCAGCGCAGCAAAAAGAAATCGTTTCAAAAATAATCTCATTGCACTTCATTTTTCATATCCTCAAGGATCTTGGCCAGCCGCTCCGTGCTTTTTACAAGCGACTTTTTCACTTTTTCGCACGAAGAGTCCAAAATATAAACAATGTCTTTCAGACCGCAGTTAAATTCGTATTTTAAAACAAAAACTTTTTTATCAAACAGCCCGAGCCTGTGTTTAACGGAATTTATGATTCCTTTTCTGTCCAAATCGTTTTTATTTATCGTGAAAATTCCGATATTTTTTAAAAGTTCTTTATAAAGTTTTATTTTTGTTTCTGGCGAATCCGAGTGATAAGACTTTAATATTTTTTCAAAAGCCTTGACCGCGGCTATTTTCGACTTTTGCGCATTACACGTTAAACTTAAAGCCATAGTGTACACTTCGTTCTGATATTTTTTAATTATCTGCATTGAAATTTCAATCTGCCTGTTTAGACTTCTGCCTTTTCTTGATTATTTTTTTTGTTTCCTGCTTATTTTTTACATGTTCGTCAAGACTTTCGGCAAACAGATGGCTGCCGTTGCCCTTAGAAACAAAAAATAAGCTGCTTGAATTTGCAGGATATAAAGCCGCTTTTATCGATTCTATTCCCGGGCTGCAAATAGGTCCCGGAGGAAGCCCTAAATGCCTGTAAGTGTTGTACGGAGAATCAAAAAACGTGTCTTCCCTGGTAAGTCTTGCTTTATTTACTCCCATGGCATACAGCACAGTCGCGCATGATTCAAGCCTTATTCTCTTTTGTATCCGGTTGTAAAAAACGGCCGCTATGATCGCGCGTTCGTCGGGATTTACCGCTTCTTTTTCAACGATCGAGGCAAGCGTTATTATTTTGTCCATGTCCGTATCAAGTTCATTCGCCCTCTCGTACATTTCCGGGGTAACCTTTTTATCAAACTCTTTTTTCATCGTATCAATAATATCTTCTTCTTTCATGATAGGATCGATAAAATAAGTTTCCGGCATGAGATAACCTTCCATATTTCTATCGGATGCAATCCGAATAAACTTATCTTTGTCTATCGTCCCTTTGGAAGCTATAATTTCCGCAGTCTGTTTTATATTGCTGCCTTCGGGGATCGTAAATTTTATCAAACTTTTTGAACCGCTCTTGAGCTCATCCAAAATTTTAAACATTCCGTCTTTGCGGGAAAACTCATAATATCCCGCTTTTATTTTGCTTGTCGAACCGTTAAACTTAGCATAAGCCAAAAATAAAGTTTTGGAAAAAATCAGATTGTCTTTTTTTAAACGTGAAACGATGGAATAAGCGCTTTCGCCGCTCTTAATCGAAAATACCGTTTTCGCGGCATCGTCGGAATTTTTCCCGCAGCCTGACTGCATAAACACGAATAAAAAAAACATGATCGTAAAAGATAATGCATATCTAGAAAATCTATTTTTTAAACCGACGGCACGGACTGACGCATCCCATTCGACTTTGTTCAGGGCTGCAATGACGGACTTGTCTTGTTGTTTGCCGTTATTTATTATTTGTTCTTTATTCATCATTATCTGCCTTTATTTCATTCCGCGTTTTTTTAACCACAGCCGTTCAAACTCCTCGTTTATTTCTTCTTTTATATCTCCGGATAAAGTTTCCTGAGCCCTGTTTATATTTTTAGGTTTTGAACCTTTTGCCAAAAATTTCTCGACGGTCTCATGTTTAGCTCCGCTCGGAGCGGTACGGCGCCTTATGCCTTTGTCATTTGTTACAACGGTTATTTCATACGGGTTTGCCGCATTATCCGCTATTTCGGCTATTATATCGTCAGCCGAAATAATTCCGTCGCTGAAAATAATTTCTATTTCACCGAAATGCGAACGGTTATATCCGTTTGATTCGTACGGGTTTTTAGAATTACAGTCAAAAACCACGGTAACTCTGTTTCTCAGGCTTCCGTGCGGTCTGTTTTGTAGAATAAAATCAATAAGTTTATTTCTTCTTCCCTCAAGAGTGGAAGCGGTAAACATATCGCTGCAGTTGATTACATTGTATCCGTCGATTATATAGTGCAAAAAGCCTCCATATAAAAGGTAAAAGGTACGGATACGGCAGCGCCGCTTTTTTATATTTTATATTCTGTCTTTTACCTGTTCCCCGTCGTATCCAAGTGCGTTTGCAAAATAAATGCCGCGGCAAGTCTGTCTTTTAAACCTTTTCTTTTATTCCTCGACACATCGCCTTCGTCGATCAGCATTCTTTCCGCCTGCGCCGTCGTAAGCCTTTCGTCTATTTCAAAAATTTGCATATCGGTAATTTTTTTTAATTCTTCAATAAATTTTCTTACCGTTTCGGCCATTTCGCCTTCGGTGCCGTTCATATTTACGGGAACGCCGACAACAATTTCCGAAACATCGTTATTTTTGGCTATTTCAACAATTTTTGCAGCGTTCTTTTTTATCGACTCGCTGCTGTCTATCGTTTCAAAAGGAGACGCCATAATCCGCATAATATCCGTCATGGCTATGCCGATTCTTTTTATTCCGTAATCTATTCCCATTATCCTGCCCAAATTATTCTCCCCATAATGCGCATATGGCGACGGCAAAAAAAGCCGACGCCATATTTTAGCATTTTTTTAACTGTGAAAAAGAGCTTTTTGCCGCGCATAGACTCAAAATACCTTATTGCCGCCTTGCATCCGTATTTGCATTATCATTCCAGAAGAACAATTCTTTTTCATCGGCATTCCTCATGCCTTTTGTGGCAAGATATACGTATGGAACAAAAATCAAAGCAAGCACAAGAGCAAAAGAAAGACCGCCTACAACCGCTATCGCCATCGGCTGGTTGGTTGAACCTTTTCCGCCGAATCCCACGGCAAGCGGAATAAGAGCCATAATTGTCGTAAGAGTCGTCATTGTAATAGGCCTCACGTGATGTACCGTAGTTTCAACTACATTTTTTTTGAGAGTAAAAATATCCGGTTTTTTTCCGCCGTTTTTCTCGGTTTCCCTTTCGATCATTATGTTAAACCTGTCCACAAGCAAAATAGATATGTTGGTGACATTGCCTACCAACATGATAAACCCAAGCATTGAAATGGAATTGATTGACTGCATTGTGGCAAAAAGAGCAAACAAAGAGCCCACAACTCCCAACGGAACCGCAGTCATAACGATGAACGGCTGGTAAAGAGACTCAAATTCCGACGCGAGGATCATAAATATGATTACGACGCCCAAAATTAAAGCAAATGAAATCGACGATAATGCTTCTTGCATGGCAAGCATTTCTCCCGATATCACGCAGTGAACGTCGTCATTATTATATTTGTCGTTTAATATCTCCTCTATTGACGCCACCGCCTCGGTGAAATTGCCCCTTACGTTTGCGGAAAGAAGATATGCTCTTTCCCCTTCAACTCTCTTGATCGCGGGCAGAGTTTTAACAAAGTTTGCCTGCGAAATCTGCTTCAGCTGAATAGTCATTCCCCAAGGCGAATAGGCTGTCATTTCCAAAACTTTTTCCAGCCTGTCGCGGTCTTCCGGACGTATTCTGACTCTTATGTCCATTTCCTCGTCTTTGAGCTTAAGCTTTGTTGCGACAAATCCTTTGATCGCAGCAAGAGTCATTGCCGCGATATCCTGAGTGGAAAGACCGAACAGCGATGCTCTTTCTCTGTCAATCGTAAGCCTCAGTTCCGGAACTTCATCCGGCGGATCAAGCTTAATCCCGTAAAACTGCGGCATGTCATTCATTATTTTTCTTATGTCATCCGCGGATCTCTTTAGCACCTTCAAATCTTTACCCCTGATTTCAATCATAAGTCCCGATGCCGTGCCCACGCCGGAGCCGAACAGCCCCTGCTGCGTCATAAACTCCGTGTCGATGCCCGCTATATTCCACTTTTTGATTTCATTTGATATATCGGCGACCAGCTCGTTGGTAGACATTCCGTCTCTGTGCAGCCTTCCGATTATTCTCGCCTGATACGTCGAAAGAGATTCTATGGACGCGACTCCGGAGCTTTCGCCCGTAGATCCCACGCTGACCGAAATGTCCCTGATCTCATGATATCCGGATATAAGTTTTTCTATCCTTTTTGATATTGAGTTTGTTATTTCAAGCGGCGTATCGGGCTGCAGGGTAAGGTTTAAAACAAACTTTCTCTCGTCAATTTTAGGCATGAACTCTTTAGGGATAAACATAAAACACATAAATCCGGCAAAAACGTAAATTAAAATACATAATGCAATCTTGCCCATTCTCCAGTCCAAAGCCGTTTTAAAAACAGGCGTAAAATATTTATTGATTACGGACATGCCGGCCGTGATCGACTGTTTGCTTAAGTCCGCCGTAAGCGCCAGACGCGGAACAAGAAACATGGCGGCAAAAATCGAGGATAAAAGCGAAAACGTTATCGTCAAAGCAAGCTGCTTAAAAAGCTGGCCTATCATTCCGGCAACGAATACGAAAGGAATAAATATCGCAACGGACGTAAACGTGGAACTTAAAATAGGAGCCAGCAAACTTTTTGTCGCGGCATAAATGGCCTCTTTTTTCACGGCCACCTTATGCCTGTGCACCTGCATCAAAATATTTTCAAGGACCATATTTGAGTTATCGATGACCATACCTATGCCTACGGTCAAACCTCCCAAAGACATGGTGTTGATCGATATGTCCTGAAAGTACATAAGGCTCATGGTAGTGCAAAGGGCTACAGGGATCGCAATGTTGATAATCGTAGAAGCCATAAAGCTTCTCATAAAGAAATAAAGAAGGATAAACGAAAGCAAAATTCCCTGAATACCGTTGGTGTAAAGATTGGCAAGCGATTCTTTAATAAAGTCAGACTGGTCGGAAGTTATTTTTACGTCGACATCTTCCGGTATCTTTCCCGACTCTTTGATCTCTTTTAATTTTTTTTGCACTACGTTGGACAAATTTATAAGATTGGAACCGGACTGCTGATATATGCTGACGGAAATATTTTCATCGCCGTTATATCTTGAATATCCTTTTCTGTCTTTCAAAGACTCTTTGATGTCCGCTATATCTCTTAAAAATACTATTTTATCGCCCGTTTCCTGCTGCTGGTTTCTTATCCTTTTGGTGCTCATGTTTTGCTGCATATTATAATCTATCTTGCTGAATGAAAGGCCGGCGACGTCGTTTATATCCTGAAACTCTCCGACGGTTTTTACAAGATATTCGTGCTTTTCTTCTTTAATGGTGCCTGCGGGGTATGTGATATTCGCGTTTTGCAGAGAGGTGATGATTTCCGTAATAGACACCTGATTGGCCAGAAGCCTTCCTTTATCGATTTCAACAATGATCTCTTTTTCTTCTCCGCCGCGGAGTTCAACTTTTGCCACGCCCTCAAGCCTTTCAAGTTCGTCCTTAAGATTTTTTTTAGCGACTTTTCTGAGGTCTGCCATTCTCATTGAAGAAGAAGAGCCCTTATTGTAGCTTACCGAAAGCATCATCGCTTCAACCTGCGTAGGATTATATTTTAAAACGACTGGCTCCAGCGCGTCGCGCGGAAGCGCTTCTTTGATCAAGTCTATTTTTTCACGGACGTCCATCGCCGCAAAATCCATGTTTGTTCCCCATCTGAATTCGCAGGAAACTATGGACGCTCCTTCTTTTGAATTGGAAGAAACTCTTTTGATATTTTTAACGGTCCCCGCCGTTTCTTCAACCATCTTGCTTATGAGTTTTTCCGATTCTTCAGGACCGGCTCCTTCATATTTTGTAACGATTGTTATCTGCGGATAGTCCATTGAAGGAAACAGCTCCTGCGGTATCCTAGTATAAGAAATCACGCCCAGAAGACCTATGGATAAAAATATCATTACCGTCGTAACCGGTCTGTCTACCGAAAGCCTTAAAATACTCATTTTTTGTCCTTTATTTTAATTATATCAAAATGCTTAACCGGCGCGCTGCAGCGTTACTTTACAATTTACTATTGCCGTTAGCTATTATCTATTCTCCGCTCCCTGCATTTTTAAAGTTTCATTTTAGGAATATCCGGCAAATCTTTGTTCCCTGTATTTATATCGGGCGCAGCAGGAATGTTCGGCCTGCCGGGCAATTTTTTAAGCGTCTTATCTTTAATTTTTTTAATGTTTTCCGCGGCATTGACTTTGTTAAAAAGAAGCCACAAAAACTTCATATTCACTACAAAACCGTGAAAACTCTTTTTCGGGTTATCCATAAGGTAATACGCCGTAGGAATGATCAAAAGCGTAAGCATAGTGCCGGTTACGGTCCCGCACAGCACGGTCAGCCCGAGAGAACGCCACATTGCAGAAGCCTCGTCTCTGCTCAACACCATCGGAAGAAGCCCGATGGTCTTCATAAGAAACGTTATAAGTTCGGGGCGAAGTCTTTCTTTGCAGGATTCGAAAATGACCCTTATTATATTTTTTCTGCCGTGCCTTCTCTGATTTATCTTATCGACAATAATAATGGAACCGTAAACTATCGAACCGAACAAAATCATTATGCCTATCCATACGCCCAAGCTTATCGGTTTTTTAAATATCCAAAGAGAAAAAGCCACTCCTATAAGGCTTAGAGGAAGCGCGAACATAACGAGAAACGGCTGTTTATACGACTCGAAGATCGAAGCCAAAACAAAAAAGATTAAAATAACCGTCAATGCTACAGCCATCATAAACGAACCCTGGTTTTTGACTGTCTTTTCATAATCTCCGGCTATGTTAAATGAATAATCCCTCGGAAACGCGACCCCCTTCAAAGCGGTCGTTATCCCGCCGGCCGCCGTCGTAAGACCTACTTTATTTCTGTTCGCGCTTATCTGGATAAAACGTTTTTTATTTTTATGCCATATTTCCTGCGTAGATTTAATTTCTTTTGCTTCGGCAACCTGCCCTACACGCACAACATCTTTTTTGGGATTTACTATCGCCAAAAACAGCACGTCATTAACATTGCGCACGCTTCCCGGCAGAAGTCTGGCTATTGTTTCGATCTGTTTCCCTTCAGTTCTGTATTGGGTCGCTATGAGTCCTCTTATCTGGCAGTGCAGCGTATTTCCGAAATAATACGCCGTCAATCCGAAAATGGAAAGCCTGTCATTATCGACAAAAAGATTAATTTCAGGCTCATCTTCGCGCATTCTTATTTTTACGTCAGTAAGGCCTTTGACCTGCTGCAGCCTTCCGGAAGAAGAAAAAGCAAGCTGTTTTAAAGTATCGTAATCCTGCCCGTAAAAATCAACGTACATTTCTTTAGCGCCCGCCGAATTGGAATCCTGATAGTACACGAATGCGGGCGTATACTCGCCGAAATATTTTCGGAACTCTTCTTTGAAATATTCGGCATTTTTGTAAACTTTGACTTCTACAAACGTATGAAGCTTTTCAACTTTAGACGATACTCTTTCAACGTCGTCTTTAAACGAAAGAAGCTGTCTCTCCATTTTCTTTACTATTTCGTTGGAAACTTCTATGCGCGTAGCCGGAGGGAACTGTATTCCTATTCTGAAAGTATTAACGTCTCCGGCGTCAAGAAATTCCGAATCCCTGCTTTTGAGTATTTTCAGCGACACTAAAAACAAGACAAAAACGAAAAGCCATACGTATGTCTGTCTTCGGAAAACAAATTTGAGGAGCTTTCCGTAAAACATTCTTATTTTCATATACCAGCCTTGGAATTCGAGTTCAAAATTGTTCTGAAATCTGAAAATTTGCGGAGGAACAAAAACCATCGCGCTGACCATGGAAGCTATATACGCGAAGGTGATAGTTAATCCGAAAGGCATGTAAAGCTGCCTGATCTCCGGTTCAAGAAAAACTAACGGAAGAAACACGACTATCGTTGTAACCGTGGAAGCAAAAATCGGCTGCCAGAGTTCCAGAGTGCCTTTGACAACAAGTTCTTCCTTGGTTTTATACGTTTTTCTGTGATGGTGGAACGATATGTTTTCAATTATGACGATGGCGTTATCCATAACGTTTGCCATGCCCATGGCAAGGCCGCTGAGCGTCATAACGTTAAAAGTTTGTTTCGTAAAATACATAAGCAGCACGGACATAAAAAGACTGAGCGGCATCGTAGTGCCGACTATCACTATATTTTTTATATTCCTCATGAATAAAAAAAGTATTCCCGCAAGAAGGATAGCGCCTACTACAAGAGCTTCGCACAATGAATAAATCGCTTTTCCTATATACTCGGCGTCATTTTTGACAACGGTAATCACAATATTTTCATCCAGAATTTCCTGCAGACTGTCTATGACTTTCAGCGCGTCTCTGGCCGTGCTTATCGTATTGGCGGTAGATTCTTTTTGAATATACAAAGAAACAACGTCATTCGCGTTAAGCCTGGCGAAAGACGTCGGTTCATAATACGAATCCCTTACCCTGGCTATATCTTTTATCCTTATGATCGATCCTGAATCCGTAATCGCTATGCCGGTATTTTCAATCTCACCCACATTATGATATTCTCCCGTAGCTCTTATAATATAATCTTTGCTTTTTTCGTCAATGCTTCCGGCCGATATCGATATATTCGACAAATTTATTTTTTGAACGACTTCAAGAATGGGAAGTTTATATGCAAGGAGTTTTGAATTATCTATTTCTATCAGAAGTTTTCGCTCTCGCCCGCCTCCTATTTCAATATTGGCGACTCCTGAAACGCGCATTATCTTTTCTTTAATTTGTTCTTCGGCTACTTCTCTCAGCTGTTCCGGAGAATGCTTTTCCGAGCTTAATGAAATAATGATGATAGGCGCGTCGGATTGTTCAAATTTAGCAATGATCGGTTTTTCGGTTTCTTTAGGCAGAAGATGCCTGACCATGGCAAGTTTTTCGCGCACGTCGATAACGATAAAGTCGGTATCAACATTGTGATGAAACATCATCATAATATTGGATTCGGACTCTTTGGATGAAGAAATCATTTCCTTCAAACCGGTCAATTCCGAAAAAACTTCTTCAAGCGGACGCGTAACGTATTTTTCGACTTCGCTTGAAGCAACGCCGCCGCGCAGTCTTGTAATAACGCTGACCATTCCTGAAGCCATATTGGGATTTAATTCAACGGGTATACGCACAAGCATGATGGAAGAAAACATCATCATTGCAAGTACTAACATTAGGGTAGTAACTGGTTTTTTTATACCTAAATCAATAAACATTTTTTCCCATGAAGTATTTTATAGAGCGCGGCGCACGGCTGCATTGCCGGCAATGCAGGCTTAGTATTCAACCGGAATGATTTCTTCTTCAGGCGAAACTTCCAAATATTTCACTTGAGCGCCGTCAGAAAGCTGCCCCTGCGTTTCAGATACTACAAATTCGCCTATATTAAGACCCTGCAAAACAACGGTTTTGTCGCCGACTTTATCGCCGATAACACACGGCCTCATCTGAACAAAACCCTGTCCTGGCGTTCTTGAGTCCGGAACAACTACCGGAACCAAAAATGTCGTATTATTGAGAGATATAACGCTGTCCGAAGGAACAAGAACTACGTCTTTAAGTTCTTTAAGATAAATCGTCCCTCTTCCGAACATCCCGGAACGAAGCTCTCCTTTTTCATTGCTGACGTTTATTTTTACGTTTGACGTTCTTGTTCTTACGTTTACGACAGGAGCGATATCGGTAAGAGTGCCGTCAAACTCCCTGTCGGGATAGGAATCGCTCAAGATCTTAACTTTTTGTCCTACGGCAAGTTTTTGTATATCTTTTTCCGGAATATCAACTTCAAAGTTGGTTCCGAGATTGCTTATAAATTTACATACAACGTCCTGAGGGGTAATATACTCTCCTGGTTTTATTATGATCATTGCGATAATGCCGTCGCTTGGGGCGGCAAGATTAGTTTTTTTAAGGTTTGACTGGGCAAGCTCAAGTTCCGATAAAGCCGCTTTAACGCGGGATTCGGTCGACTGAATTTCAAATTTCGCTTCATAAAGCTTACTTTCGGACAATGCTTTCATTTTAAACAAATCTTCGTAAACTTTATATCTTTCTTTCGCCGACATAAAAGCCGAATTTTCGCTTTTGTACTTGCTTTGCGCGTAATCGGCTTTAGTTAAAGCGTCTTTGGGGTCAAGAGAACAGATATTATTGCCTTTAGGCACAGAATCGCCCTCTTTGTAATTATATTTAGCGAAATACCCGTCTATTTCAAAACGCATATCATTTTCAACGGCGCCTTTGATAGTACCCATAACGGTATATTTATCGGTATAATCCTGCTTAGCTACTTTTATAACTTTTACCTGCACAAGATTACTCTGCTGTTCTTCCGACGCTTTTTTATTGAAAAAAACCAGATAAATAACAATGCCGGCAAAAATTAAGAACATCGCGATCGCCGTAAAGCGAACCACTTTGTTAAATCTTTCGGGGGACTGCGCCCTGTAATTTGCGACTTTGTGGGAAATATTGTCCTTGATCATAAAAAAATAGTATTTAATTTTTTCCAAAACACCCTCCATAGTTAATTTTAGTGAATAATTTGGTCTCTTTAAAAACTTATCTAATCTAAAACGGCGTCATTCCCGTGAAAACGGGAATCCATTTTTGCCGTTATCGTCGGACACATTTAAAAGCAGCATGGATACCCGTTTTCACGGGTATGACAAAATTGGGTTTTTAGAGAAACCCAATTACCAATAAATTACGGCAGATCAACGGCAAGGCCGCATGTTATGTTTTCGTCTTTGCCGCCAATTCGCGTTTGCCGTTATCTCAGCGGCATAAGCGTCATTCTTTCCATTTCCGTTACTGAAGCGTGATTCTGATATGTCACTCTGGAATATGAGGAGATCGCTTCCGCGTATTTCCACGATTCTTCCATGAGGCTTACGGTCGGAACTTCATACAAATCGTTTCTTTTTCTCATAAGCTCAAGCTTTCTCTCTCTCAGCTTTATTTCTTTTCTGAAAGTTCTCGCGCTGTTTAGCGAATTAAGGTAATCGTTGTAAGCTTTTTCAACTTCCAGCCTTCTTGTTTTTAAAGTATCCATGTAATCGGCATTAGACTGATTTAGACCCACGGCGCCTTCTTTTGCGTCGACGAAATACGTAATATCGTCAAGAAGAGAAAGCCTTACATCCCATGAGCTTGTATCTATTCTTTTGCTTGCGTCAATAATCGTTGAAGGATCCGTCCTCTCATTATCATATGAAACTTCCAAAGAGCTCCCCCATAAGCTCCATGACATTCTTCCTATAATGCTCCACGCCGTAGTAAGTTCAAGAGGTTCGGTAGTAAAAGCTTCGCCGCTTTTTCCGTAAAATCCTTCGACGTAAAATTTCGGTATGACCTTGGAACGGTTAATTTTAATCCTCATATCCGCCATTAAAGCCTGCACTTTCGCGGTTTGCACGTCGAGATTGTTCGTAAGAACAAAACTCAGCAGATCCTGAAGCGTGAAAGTTATTTCAGTAACGTCGTCGGTAAGTTCATCGGACACAACGGCATTAATATCATCCAGCGTATTAACGCCTACGGTCTCAATAAGTTTTTTGACGGAAAAATCAAGATTTATACGCGAAGCCGAAAGCATATCTTCTACTTTATCTTTAAAGTTCTCGGCCTCGGTCAAGTCAAGATCCGAAATAGCTCTGGCTTTAAACTCGTTTCTTACTTTCGTCATAAGATTATCGACTATCTCAAAAGCTTTGCTTAAAGCTTTATACTCTTGTTTTAAGGTGAGATATTCATAATAAGCAAGTTTTATTCTTGTGAAAAGTTCTTCGCGGGTTTTTGTATAATTGAATCTTGCGGCATCAACCATCATCGTTTCGTATCTATATGTGCCTTTTGTCCTGTAACCTTCATAAACCGTCTGGACTGCCCTTATTCCGTAATCTTCGGAATTATACTCTTCGTCATCGTAACTGCTTCCGCCCGTTGAGAGTTTTGTTTTACCTTTTGAAGTTCTGTGCTGCAGCATAATGAAAGGAAAGAACGAACGGCCGGATCTTATGACCCTCATTTCAGCGAGCTTGATCTGTTCGGCGGCAACCAAAACTCTTCTGTCTCTGAACTCGGCTATTTTCATACATTGGTTCAAAAATTCATCGTTTGCGGCATTTGACACGGAAGAAACGCCAGTAACAGTTTCAAAAGAAAAAGGCAGCAAAAAAAAACCGCATATCAGCAGGCTTATCATTTTCCTGACTATTTTAATGTCTTTCAATTTGTACCCCATTTCAATGCTGTTTTTGATAAATTTTATAGTTTGAGTATATAAAAAATCTATTAATTTGTCAATGAGTTTTCACTTTTTTCACATTTTTTTTGTATCTTGACCACACATGCTAAAAATATTATAATTCTTAGTAAAATCCAAAGGGGTATGCTATGGCAAACAGTTTACAAATAAGGGTATCCTATGCCGATACTGATCAAATGGGCATGGTATATTACGGAAATTATCTGACTTTTTTTGAAAGAGGCAGAACGGAATTGCTCAGGGAAGCAGGCTTGGAATATAAAGTAATTGAAAAAAGAGGGTTTTATTTTCCGGTAATTTACGCGGAATGCAAATACCTGGCCCCTGCAAAATATGATGATTTGATAACAATAGAAACAAAACTTACGGAACTTACCGCGGCAAGCATAACCTGCTCATATACTGTAAAAAACGGGGATAAAATTTTGGTTTCCGGAAAAACAAAACACCCTTTTGTCAATAAACTGCTTAAACCGGTAAGATTTCCCCAAGATATCAGAGAGATTTTGGAAAAAAACCTTGAGGAAAGCAATTAAAATATAATATATAAAATATAAAAAACAGCGAATTTATTTTTTACTTTTTATATTTTATACTATTTACTTATTGTTATGAAAATAAAATTTATGCGGGAAGCATTAAAACAAGCTGACAGGGCAGAAAGATTAGGCGAAGTGCCTGTAGGCGCGGTTATTGTAAAAGACAACAAAATAATCGCCAGAGGTTTTAACAGGTGTATAGCCGATAAAGATCCGACAGCCCATGCGGAAATTGCCGCTTTACGAAAAGCGGCAAAAAAACTGCAAAATTACCGTTTGAACGGCTGCCATATATATGTTACAATAGAGCCGTGCGCGATGTGCGCCGGCGCTTTGGTAAACGCCAGAATTGAAAAACTTTTTTTCGGCGCTTTTGACAAAAAAGCCGGCGCGTGCAAAAGCGTTTTCAAAATTGCCAATAACAAAAAACTCAATCACAGAATAGAGTTTAAAGGCGGCGTATTAAAAGACGATTGCGCCGGTATAATAAGAAAGTTCTTTGAAAAAAAAAGAGTGTAGAGTGAAAAGTGAAGAGTGAAGATGAGGAGTTTTTGCTTTGCAAAAACATATAATTCAGTTTCGGCAAAGCCGAAACACAATATCTACACTCTCAACTCTTCACTCTGAAGTTAATCGGGGGTGAAAAGGTCTCGACGGGGATGGTCAGAGGTACAGACAGCAGGCCGGAGTTGGTCGATGGCTCCGTAAAAATCGACCGAAAAATAAACAACGATATAACTATCGTTCCGGTACAGAACATAAATCCTATGCCAATGATGGGATTTGGGTTCATGCCAATAGCCGCTTAAACGGCTGCGTTTTACCTTAGACGCCTGCTATAGGGATAAAACGACAAGAGCAGGTTAGTTTCAGGCGGCTTGTGCCGTCAGTCTGAAATGAAATCAAAACGGCGCTGGTTTATAATGTAATCCCGTCCGGAGACGGCATTATAAACGAGATAAATCTTCCGGACTAAGCCTGTAGCGGTCGTACCGAAGCATTTTCGGACGCGGGTTCGATTCCCGCCACCTCCACCTGATAAATACAATGATGTGTCCCTGCGGGACATGATGTTTCCTGCGGAAATGATGTGTGTACTTTGTACACATTAACGACAGGGACACATTACATCATTTTGCCGAAAGGCAATACATCATTAGCGCAGCGACATCATTCACCGAAGGGTCAAAGACCCGAAGGCGTACATCATGCCTTGAAAGACAATGATGTGTTAACTCATAACTCCCCAGAATTTTCTTTAAACAACTCGTGAAGTTTTTGCTGCAGTAATTTTTGTCCGGCAGTTGAATTTTATATTCCGCTATCATAGTCGGCTGAAGCGTTCTGCTTAAAGCGTATTCTACCACTTCGCTGTCTTTATCCTTACAAATCAATATGCCAATGCTCGGGGTTTCATTGGGTTTCTTAACATCTCTGTCTAATGCTTCCAAATAAAAGTTTAACTGACCCGAATGCTCCGGCTTAAATTTGTCCGCTTTTAGTTCAAAAGCAACCAAGCATTGCAAGCCTACGTGATAAAACAGCAAATCTATAAAAAAATCCGAATTGCCTACCTGAACTCTGTATTCCTCGCCGATAAACAAAAAATCTTTACCAATTTCAAGTATAAAGTCTTTGAATTGTTTTAAACGTCTTTTTTATTTTAAAACTCCAACGGAGTGTTGGGGTTTTGCATCAGTTATTTACTGCTTATTTATTCTCCTGCCGCATACGTCTAAGAAAACATCGGGGTGGAAAGATACCTCTCTCCCGTATCGGGTAAAACAACTACAATTATTTTTCCTTTGTTTTCCAGTCTTTTAGCAATGTTTGCAGCTGCCCATAAAGCCGCGCCGGATGATATTCCGACAAGTAATCCGTCCGTACCTGCAACTTCTTTGCCTACGGCAAAAGCGTCTTCGTTGGTTACCGTAATTATTTCATCGTATATTGAGGTGTTTAATGTTTTTGGAATAAAGCCCGCGCCTATACCCTGTATTTTGTGCGAACCAGGCGTTCCTTTAGTCAATACCGGTGAAGCAGCCGGTTCAACGCCTATAATTTTTATATTCGGTTTTTTAGATTTTAAATATTCGCCTGCACCGCTTATTGTGCCGCCGGTGCCTATGCCGGAAACAAAAATATCTACTTTACCTTCGGTATCATTCCATATTTCAGGCCCCGTTGTTGCCTTATGAACGGCAGGATTGGCAGGATTATCAAACTGCCCGAGAATTATACTGCCGGGAATAGATTCTGCAAGTTCTTTTGTTTTTTCAATTGCGCCTTTCATACCTTTAGCGCCTTCCGTCAGTACAAGTTCAGCGCCGTAAGCTTTAAGCAAACTTCTCCTTTCAAGCGACATTGTTTCAGGCATGGTAAGAATAAGCTTATATCCCCTTGATGCCGATATAGCGGCTAAAGCTATGCCGGTATTTCCGCTGGTAGGCTCTATCAGCGTTGAGCCTGCTTTAAGAATGCCTTTTTTCTCAGCGTCTTCAACCATTGCTTTTGCGATTCTGTCTTTAACGCTGCCGGCAGGGTTAAAATATTCCAGCTTTGCTAAAATGATGGCATTTAGCAAATGCTTGTTAGCATAATTTGTAAGCTCAAGCAACGGCGTATCGCCTATTAAATCCGTTATTGTTTTGTGTACTTTCATAACATCTCCTTTGCTTAAAGTCAGAGCCAGATCGAGTTTTTTTATTCCTTAAATTATCCGTTGACTGCATTAAATGCCTGCTCTAAGTCATATATAATGTCGTCAATATGTTCTGTGCCGACAGAAAGGCGGATAGTGTTTGTCCGTATACCTGAATCAAACAGTTCCGTTTCGCTCATTTGCGAATGAGTTGTAGAAGCGGGATGTATTACAAGGCTTTTTGAATCGGCGACATTCGCAAGCAAAGAAAACAGTTTAAGGTTGTCAATAAACTTTTTAGCTGTTTCAGCATTACCTTTTATTTCAAAAGTAAAAATCGAACCCGCGCCATTTTTAAAGTATTTCTTGTAAAGTTCGTGGTCAGGGTGATAGTCTAAAGACGGGTGGTGAATTTTTTCAACAAGTTTATGTTTAGTTAAATAATCCACTGTTTTAAGAGCGTTTGAAACATGCCTTTCAACCCTTAAAGAAAGCGTTTCAAGCCCTTGCAGAAACAAAAATGAATGAAATGGGCTTAAGGTTGAGCCGGTATCCCTCATCAGAGTAGTGCGTATTTTTATAATGTAGGCTAAATTTCCAACAGCCTGCGTAAAAACAACCCCGTGATAGCTTGCATTAGGCTTTGACAACCCCGGAAATTTATCGTTTTGCGTCCAGTCAAATTTTCCGCCGTCAACAATAACGCCGCCAATCGCGGTTCCGTGCCCGCCTATAAACTTTGTGGCGCTGTGTACTACAATATCTGCCCCGTGCTCAATAGGACGCAGTAAGGAAGGCGTTGCGAAAGTATTATCTACAATTAACGGTATGCCGTGCTTATGTGCGATATCCGCTATTTCTTTAATGTCTGCAACATCAGAGTTCGGATTTCCAAGCGTTTCTATGAAAATAGCTTTTGTGTCAGGTTCTATTGCTTTTTCAAAATTTTGAACTTTGAAACTGTCAACAAACGTCGTCCTGATACCCGAATCTTTAAGAGTGTTGGCAAACAAATTATATGTTCCGCCGTAAATTGTTTTTTGCGATATTATATGATCGCCTGAACGGGCTATATTTTGTATAGCGTATGTTATTGCCGCTGCGCCTGACGAAGTTGCCAATGCCGCAATACCGCCTTCTAATGCCGCAATTCTTTGTTCAAAAACATCAGAAGTCGGGTTCATAAGGCGCGTATAAATATTGCCGGATTCAGTCAAGGCAAACCTTCCGGCTGCCTGCGCGCAGTCTTTAAATACATAGGAAGTTGTTGCATAAATCGGAACGGCTCTCGCGTCTGTTGCGACATCCGGAGTTTCCTGTCCTACATGTAATTGCAAAGTCTCAAATTTATAATTTCTGTCTTTTTTCATTTTCTGCCTCCCGTTAGTTAATATTTTTGTAACATATATTTTTTATTCTATAATTCCTCCTCCTATAAAGTATGTCTCCTTGATGAAAAACTGCGCTTTGCCTTGATGTTCCCGACATTTGATGTTCTGAAAACTCAACAAGGAACCTTTGTTTTGAATAGAGATAATCAACACTTCCGCCTAAAGGAAAAACAGTTTATGCCGCAATCGCCGAGTCACCCCCGCTGCTGAATCCTACAAGCGCTTTCATCAATAAACTCCTTTTTGGCCGCTCGGAAGTTCAGAAGCTTGGCAGCTCAGAGGAGATCTGGTCGTTTTGTCTTTGTCGTTTGCTGTTAACTCCACTCTCCACACTCCAAACTCCACTCTCTTTACTATAACACCTCCTTTGGCCGCATATCACATAATTCATATATAATTAGTATGATTTTGAATTAAAAAATATTTCACCCAACGTCGGTGATTATTTTTTAGGCAGTAAATCAGCCAAAGATACATTATTTACGTAATCGCTGATCACATCATTTAATCCGGTCCAAAATTTAAGCGTTAAACATTTTTTACTGCGTTTGCACTGGTTAGGGGTATCATCAAGACACGTTATGGGAGCCAAAGAGCCTTCCACCGCTCGTAAAATTTCACCAACGCTGTACTTTTCTGCCGGTTTTGTAAGCTTATATCCGCCGGCATTTCCTCTAAGACTTTTTAAAAAACCTGCCCTTTTAAGCTGGGAAATAATTTGCTCCATATACTTCATTGTTATTTCCTGCGCTTGGGAAATTTCTTTTACGGGCACATACTCGTCATTGTCATATTGCGCAATAGCAAGCATAATTCTTAAAGCATATCTTCCCTTTGTTGAAACTTTCATAATTATCAACTCCCACTTTTTCTATAGGATTTATCTTAATGATACTTTATTTACATTTTATTTGCAAGTCACGGGCTTTATGAGATTGACGACTGCTAGATAGATATCACTTTGAGGGGATATCTCTAACTAGATACTTGTAAAGTGAATCTGTTTTGACGGTTCGATATTTACATTTGCAAAAATGAAGCCGTTTGAGAGTTGTCGAATTCTCAAACGGCTTTGTTATTTTCAAATTACGATTTTATTGATTTTTTAACAGCCAGTCTATAATACTTACGGATTCTACTCCGTCTCGGCTGTAATCAAAATTGTCTGCCGTAATCAAAATTTTTCTATCGGGTATTCCATTGAATGCTCTTAACTCTCTTTGCAAAGTTTTATCGGAATCAATATGGTAGGCCACCTGAATAAATTTTCGTTTTCCATTTTTTTCAGCGATAAAATCTATTTCATAGCCGCCGTTTTTAGCTATATGAATTTGCTCCCCTCGCGCAATGAGTTCATTAGCAACTATAGTTTCAAGACGGCTTCCGAGAGTATCTTTAAAAGAAGCCTGTTTTAATTGTAATATACCCAAATCTGCGGGATAATATTTTTCCAAAGTCGCAAATACGCTTTTGCCTTTAACGTCATAACGATTGACCTTTTGAAATAAAAGAGAGCCCGTTATATATCGTATATAGTTATACAGCGCCTCTGCCGATACGGAACGGCTTTGAGATTTTAAATATTTTGAGATTGTATTTGCGGAAAAAATATTGCCCGAATTATCAAGCAAAAATAAAATTATATTGTCTAACAAACTTAAATCTCTTAATCCGGAACGCTGAATTATATCGCGCAATACGACTGAATCGTAGACATCTTGCAAATATTTTATTATTTCAGATTCATTTGAATAAACAAATCTTCCCGGAAGTCCGCCCCATTGCATAAAACCGCCAAAAGCTTTTTTCAAATCTTTTTCTTTGGTTAACGCCAAAACCTCTTTAAATGTTAAAGGAGTTACATTAAATTTAACATATCTGCCTGACAAATGCGTGGCAAGTTCTCCTGATAATAAATGAGAATTGCTTCCCGTTATAAAAATACTGGCATTCCTTTTTGCCCTTAACGAATTGACGGCAAGCTCAAAACTTCCAACATTTTGAATTTCATCAAAAAACAGAAAATACGGTTTTTTATTTTTAATTTTTGAAGATATGTACTCTGTTAAGTCTTTTGCGGTTTTAATATGCGAGAATTCATAAAGCTCAAAATTGATAAAGATTATTTGTTTTTCATTTACGCCCTGCGCGCGCAGTTCATCCGCTATTTGAGAAAGCAAAACGGACTTTCCGCAACGGCGAATACCGATAATAACTTTTACCAAATCGTAAACTTTATAAAACGGACGTATGGGAAATAAAAATTGCTCTCTTATTATCATATAACAATTATACCAATGAAAATTTGATTAGTCAAGTTTTTCAATGTATACCGATAAAACTTCACTGTATTTGTATTTTTTCACGGTATACATTAACAAAGTGTCAAATGAGCATGGATGTCGTTTACTTTAATTAATCGGAGCAAGAGTAGTTCTAATTCTATCCGATTTATAACCATAAACTAACTTTTATGCCATACCTTATTGCCATTTTTAAAGAGTAGGTAAGGCGGCTCTTGTGAAATTGAATTGATTAAGTAGTAGTTGCTCCTTTCAACGAGCTCATCAAGTATCTTTTGTCCCTCTGAAACTTCTGTAATATTCCCTGCTATACAATCACGAGCAAGCTCTTTGTGAAGTTCTTCTTTGATAAGTCTTTCAGCTTCAGATGTCAGTTTATTTACTCCCGCCCTTTCATACTTAATCTCAAAATCTTGAGGGGCTTGGCGGTATTTCTTTATCAGCTTGAAGAAATGGGATTTAGATACATCAAGGGTCTCCTGTGCATTAGCTCTTGTAAGTTCCTTACTACTGTAGCGGCTAAATAACTCTTTAACCTGCTGTGCATTAAATTTCTTATGTATTTGTTTCATTTATAATTCCTCTTGTATGCTTGTCTTATTTTCAGCTTGCAGTTCTATTACAACTGCTTACTTTAAAGCAGGGCGCCCCAAACTTTCATTATTCTGATATTTTATATATAATTGCTGTATGAAAGGCTTGTTGCGTAGGCGGTAGATGTTGTTTGGTTCATTGGAAAGAGTTCGATAAAAGTCTACTTGTCTCCACCTGAGTTGATTTTGGATTTTTTTACCAAAACTGCTTATAAAATCAGGCGTTTCTTTGAGTTCGATAACTTTTCCACGCAAAACGAAGCCTTTTGGGCTTATTGAACTCTGAACGCCTTTCTTTATTTCCAAATTCCCCGTATAAATTCAAACTTAAAAAGGAGTGTATTATTTATGTTATTGTTTAAGTTTTTTGCAAAATTATTAAGAAAATTTGCGCGAATTTTCGGGTATGATGTGCAATTTTCAAAAATCACGACAATTCGGGATAATAAATATGAGAGAGTTCTCCCAAGCGCGACTTATGCGCCGTGGCGTACTGATTTAGCATTTATTGAAACGTACGATCAAATCAAAAACAATACTCTTGTTGACATCTATAGATGCTATGAACTTTGGCAGTTGGTCGACGAAACTTCAGGTTTGGATGGCGCTATTATTGAAATAGGGGTATGGCGCGGAGGAACAGGCGCACTGATTGCAAAACGGGCAGAACTTTCGGAGATAACATCGCTTGTCTATTTATGCGACACCTTCACCGGTGTGGTAAAGTCTGGAGAAAATGATTCATCTTATAACGGCGGCGAGCATGCAGATACGTCAAAAAGCATAGTGGACACACTTATTGGCAAATTAGGATTGAGCAATACGAAAATATTGACAGGTGTTTTTCCGGATGATACATCAGAAATGATAACCGATACAAAATTTAGATTTTGTCATGTTGACGTTGATGTGTTTAAATCCGCAAATGATATTGCAGGGTGGATTTGGAACAAATTAGTGATTGGCGGCGTAATAGTATTTGACGACTACGGTTTTAAAAGTTGCGACGGAATAACGAAATTTGTAAATCAAGAGCGTAAAAAAAATGACAGAATAGTAGTACATAACCTGAATGGACACGGAATTATTATTAAGACAAAAAATAGTATTATTTAACCGCGCATTAATTTCTTATTATTTTTGTATTTTTTATATAATTGCTGTATAAAGGGCTTATTTATAAGACGGCAGATACTGTTAAATTCATGGGAAAGAGTTCGATAAAAATCCCTGGCCTCCATAACATTATTTTTACTTATCGTCGATAAAATAAGAATATTTGATTTTATTTCTATAAATATTCTGTAAAAAAATGAAAAAAGCCGCTTAAATTTTTAGTTTAAGCGGCCTTTGAAAATTTAGGGTCATTTTATGGCCATTTTTTGCTAAAACCGCATTAAATCAGCTTAAATCACATTAAACCCAAACACCCTTTTCCACCGTCGACAACTACCTTAAAACATCGGGGCGACTGGATTTTTCCACTCATGTTTAGTCTTATTTTAGTCTTAACAGGCAATATTCACTATACTTTACGACATCACTCATCAAAAAGGATAAGGTGGGCTGGCCTCTGCGTTCCAGCAGTGGCGTCCCACCCTACACAATAAGCGAGAGAGCGCGGCCTAAACTATCCAGTAAAGGCGACGCTCCCTGCAGTATTGTTATAGCACAACTATTTTTTAAAGTCAAGCAATTTTTTGGCTTTTGTAATTATTATAAGTCTATGGGCATTTTTAACAAGCGCAAACTGTTTTGTTATTTGCGCAACGCCTTTATTATCATTAGACATTCTGCTCCTGCTTAAATCAAATATTATATTTTTAGATTGTTTCAACGCTTTTCTAAAAATGTTTTCTATCGCACGTTTACTTGTATTTTTAGGTGATTTAATTTCCCATAAAATAGAATCCATTTTTATGTCGGGATTTTTAACTCCTCTTGTTCTGTTAGGGGTTAAGAATTCAACATCTTTCCCATGTTTATTAAAAAACTGAGCAGTTTCAATCTCGTGTGGTTCAGGATTAACCCCATAGGGGATGATAGTCTTGCCGTACTTTGTCATGAATATATTATAGCAAAAAAACTAAAATATTTTTTTCATATCAAACCGCCGCCCTGGACAGGACTTCTCGACCGGAACTCCGCGCAAAGCATAAGTATCGCGATGCCCTATAATGTCTGCAACTTTAATTTCGTATGTATTTTTCAAAACGCGAAGCAGATTATTAAGACAATCATACAGATCTTGCAGCGGCCCGTCTAGATCAAAGTTCCCGACGCAGCAAACACCTATATGTGTAGAATTAAATCCTATTGCATACGCGCCGTTATCCCGCTTTCATTTTTAATCTTAAAAAAGTTCATAAAATACTTAGTACTCCCCATCTTTTTTCCGTCAAAAAATACAATGTCATTCATTTTTTAAAACCTCTCTTGCCAACGATTATACTATAAAGGATATAGATGTAATGAGTTACGCCAGAATCAAAAGCATGGAAGTTTTAAAAATATACCGCCACGTCACACCGGAAAACCACAGAGCTAACATCAACCGCTTATCATACTAATGTTTTTAGGGCAAATTTAGGGCAAACAAAAAAGAAAACAATGCAAAATATCAAAAAACAACAAAAAGAAAAAGTCCGCCGCTTACCGTCAACGGCGGGCTTTTAAGGAATCGGGGCGACTGGATTTGAACCAGCGGCCTCTCCCACCCCAAGGGAGTGCGCTAGCCAACTGCGCCACGCCCCGATTTTTGAAATGCGCTTAAAACGCATAGGGAACTCATTTTTTTAACAGCTTCAAAACTTGTTTCAGCTCTTCTTTGATCTCTCTTAAAATTTTTGCGTCAGGCAAGTGCTCAATATCAAGATTTAAGTTTGACTGTAAATCCGTAAGTTTTTTTCTTTTGCCGCCCGTCAGATATTTTTTCACACCTTCGATCGTATATCGTTTGTTGTATAAGAGATCTTTTATTTTAAAAACAAGCTCGACGTCTTCTTTATGATACCGCCTCTGCCCTGAACTTTTTCTGACCGGTCTTAAAAGTTTAAATTCGTTTTCCCAATACCTTAAAGTATGTTTCGGAACTTGCGTAATCTGCGAAACTTCGCCTATTGTAAAGTATTCTTTATCAGGTATCGGTGGAATTTCAAACATTTAATCCTTCCTGAGAATCGTTATATTATACATTTTCAAATTTTTTTGTCAAAACAAAAAGACAGATAAAAAGGCAGATAATAGAGAAAAGATAATAGAGTCAACGGCAAAAACGAATCTCGAAGTTGCAAACCACTCCATATCTTTATACACAACTATGGCAGTTACCTTTTACCTATTACCTGCCGTTTATCTGCCGTTAAAAAAATCTTTAGACAGCTTAAACTTTACTTTCTTCATCGGCGGAATCAACAATTTTTCTCCGGTTTTAGGATTTCTGCCATTTTTAGTCTGAGTGACAAACATATTAAAACTTCCAAATCCGGTAATAACCGCCTTCTCGCCGCTCCTCAAGGCTTTAGATATTTCTTCAAAAACTCTGTCAACTGCCGCTTCCGCTTCTTTTTTTGAACTGAGCAAAGACGCTAAAGAATTTGCAATATCATTTTTATTCATGTTTTGGATCCCTTGTCATTAAAGTATTTACGGCATTTAAAGGATTTTTTCCTTCAAATAAAACCGCATACACTTCATTTATTATCGGTACCTCAACTTTCAGTTTTTTGCCTATTTCATACGCGCTTACGGCATTTTTTACGCCTTCCGCAACCATTCCGAGAGATCTTTCAGCTTCTTCAACGCTTTTACCTTCGCCGACGGCTTGCCCTACGGATCTGTTTCTTGAATGTTTTGAAAAACAGGTAACCATCAAATCGCCCACGCCCGATAAACCGTATACCGTGTCTTCTTTTCCGCCCAAAGCGACAACGACTCTGGCAAACTCTTTTAATCCTCTTGAAACAATTGCGGCTTTTGTATTGTCGCCGTATTTTAAGCCGTCAACAATGCCGGAAGCTATCGCAAAAACATTTTTTAAAGCCGCGCCGGTTTCAACGCCTATTATATCGGTTTGGTTGTACACCCTGAAATATTCGTTCATAAATAATTCTCTGCACATTTCGGCGGTTTTAATATCTTTAGACGCTGAAGTCACGACCGTAGGCATCTTTCTGCAAACTTCTTCAGCGTGGCTTGGTCCGGACAAAGCGGCAATATTGCCGTAAGTTCCGGGAAATATTTCGTCTATAACTTCGGACATTCTCAGCAAAGTATTATTTTCAATGCCTTTTGTCGCGCTCATTATAAGCTTACCGTCAAGCGAAATGCCGTTGCTTTTAAGAAGCCCGCATGTTGACCGCATAAACTGCGAAGGCACGGCAAACAAAATGCCTTCGGCGATTTTAAAAGAATCAAGCTTATTTGTAACCGCAAGCTTCTCCGGCAGATCAACTCCGGCATTGAACGGTTTTATTTTTCTTGACTGCAAATCATCGGCTCTTTTTTTATCAAATTCCCAAAGAGTCACATCGTGACCGTTTTCAACCAAAAGCGCCGCAAGAGTTGCTCCCCACGAACCTGCACCTAAAACTGTTATTTTCATATTGATCCTTTTTAACGACAGAGTGGAGATATCGAATTTCGGCTTCTCCGAAATCTAATTAAATAGGTTTTCGCATCCGCGAAAACACTTTATTTTCACTCTTCACTCTCCATTCTTCACTCTTTTTTTAAAGATTCTAAATTTATATTCCTTGCCTTCTCTGAGCCTTTTTATATTTGATCTGTGTTTATAAATGATCAATGTTGCGGCGGCAAAAGTAAAAATTACCGCTTCCATGTGATAACCCGCAAAATAAGCGGTCAGCGGCATAGATACTGCAGCCGCTATAGAGCCGAGCGCTACATAACCCGAAGCCAAAAAAACAATCGTAAAAACAGCCAGAGCGTATAATGCCGGCAAAGGCATTAAAGCTAAAAATATACCGCATCCGGTAGCAACGCCTTTTCCGCCTTTAAATTTCAAAAATACCGTATACATATGGCCTATCATCGCCGCAACGGCAACCGCAACGGAATAAGAAAAAGAAGAATCTATCAAAATCGCAAACCAAACGGGAATAAATCCTTTTAAAACGTCCAGAACAAAAGTTACGCTTCCCGCGCCTTTACCGACGCTTCTGAAAACATTTGTCGCGCCGGGATTTCCCGAACCGATAGTCCTTATATCAACTTTTCCGACAGCTTTAGCAATTATATAAGCAAACGGGATTGCGCCGCAAAAATAAGCAAAAATGATATAACCTATTTTCAAAATCATAATTTAATCTTTTTTTCTCCTTCCGGTATAATAAGGCCTGAATTTCAAAACGATCGGAGTTCCGTAGAAACCGAATCTGTTCCTCAAAGAATTTTCCAAAAATCTTTCATATGAAAAATGCACGAGTTCAATATCATTCACGGAAAAGATAAACACGGGCGGCCTTACGGCGACCTGAGCATATTCTTTAAGTTTTAAAGTTTTTCCTTTGCTTGTATACGGCTTTCTTGCTACCGCCTCTCTTACGACTTCATTGAGTTCTTCCCGGGTAAGCTGCTTGGAATGCTGCTTAAAAACAAGCTCGGCTTCGCTGAAAACTTTTTCCAGACGCTGTCCGGTCTTAGCTGATATAAAAATAATGTCCGCCCAGTCCATAAACTTCATTCGCTGTTTAAGTTCTTCAACAAACCATTTTGCCGCTTCTTCTCTTTCTTCAATCAAATCCCACTTGTTGACGGCAATAATCACGGGTTTTCTTTTTTCAATTAAAAGCCTTGCTATTTTTACTTCGGTTTCGCCTATGCCCTGCGAAGCGTCCGCCACCAAAATTGCCACGTCTGAATCTTCAATGGCATAATCCGTGCTCAAAGTTGAAAGATACTCCATATCGTCTTTCATCTTGCTGCCTCTGTGCAGTCCGGCGGTATCCGTTAAAATATAATCTTTATCGTTAATTTTAACGCGTACGCTTAAAGAATCGCGCGTGGTCCCTGGCATTTCATGGACAATGCTTCTTTCTTCTTTTGCCGCGGCATTCACAAAAGACGATTTGCCGACATTGGGTTTGCCGACCAAAATTATTTTTAAGACTTCGTCTTCTTTCTTTGTTCTTCTGTCATATTTTATATTATCCCAGACCAAATCTAAAAGTTCGTTTATATTTCTCCCGTGATTTGCGGAAATCATAACTAAATCGTCAAAACCCAATTCATAAAACTCATATGCTTTAGATTCTTCGGCTTGAGTATCTATTTTATTCACTACTAGGATTGTTTTTTTATGACTCAAACGTATCTGTTTTGCTATTTGCTTGTCCATCGGATGTATGCCTGTTTTTCCGTCGACGACAAATAATACCGCATCCGCCTGCCGCACGGCGGCGTCAAGCTGTTTTGCCATATCTTTTGAAAAAACCGATTCATCGTTTGACCATCCTGCGGTATCGGTAACGATAAATTTTTTATCTTTCCAATGAACTTCGTAATCATTCCTGTCGCGGGTCGTGCCCGGCACAGCGTGAATAATGGCTTTCTTCCGTCCTATAAATCTGTTAAACAGCGTGGACTTGCCGACATTCGGCCTTCCCACGACAGCAACCTTTTTAATCATCCCCTCAGTCCCCTTTGTTCGATAAAAAGAAAGTATAATTTAAGCGTATAAGGGCGTTGGAAGATTGAGTCCCTTTAGGGCTAAAAGCCCGTGGTCATCAGAATCTCC
>WRNH01000017.1 GCA_009776745.1 Endomicrobiia bacterium
TGCGTTACCGGCGGGTATCATACAAAAGGGCTGACAGATCTGCTTTCTTCTAAAAATATTTCGTATGCCGTGCTGACACCCAATATTTCAGACGGAGGCGACATTGGGGCGATTCACAAAAATTATGAAAATACGGCTCTTGAACAGTCGGGAATTTTATCGGAGGGATTGCAGCTGACTTTATTTTCTCAAATATTGAACGGCGAAGCGGGTCCCGAATTTATGCAATTTGCGGCAAAACTTTTTGCTTCGGCGGCAAAAACTCTTGAAAATATGCCGTATTCCGAAGCAAAAGTAGAAGAATTGCTGCAATATATGAACGAAGCCGTAGGCGAAAATTATAAATTTGAGCGCGATATAAAGTTTCCGGAAAAGATTACTCTGAAATCCGCAGACGGCAGATATTCTGAAAATTTTATCGAAATATACGGCAGAAAAGGAAAAATATCCGTAAAAAATATCTATGCGCGCAATACCGCAGACAAGGTTTTTCTTAAAGATTCGGGTAAACTTCTTTCAGGCAAAGAAACAGCTGGATTTCTGGAAAATTTCACAAAAACTTTAAATATTGCGTCTTTGGATTTCGGCGCCGGAGTTTTTGTGCCGAAAATATATCCGGCGGCTGAATCCGTTTTTGACTGGGCGGCGAAAAAAGGACTGTATATCAATATAGATGAAATAAACGGGATCGATTTTGACGCCGAGCTTTACGGGCTGTCGGATATTTTGCTTTCTGAAAATCCGGATACGGCGAAACTTCCAACCGACCTGCAAAAAGCAAAAGTACGCAGTTATATAAAAGCCGAAAAATATAAGGGTAATGCTTTTTATGCCGCCGGCTTATTGAATGAAATGCTGTTTTTGGATGAGGAAACATTGGCGCGGAGAATTGTGCTCGCTGATGAAAGGATAGAAAAAGGATATTTGGATGATATTGTCCCTGCGTTTAAAAATTTTCTTGGCATAAACAGCGATGAGGATTTTGAGGAGTTTAAGAAAAAGGCAGCCGCAAGCTCTGTATTTCATGAAAACGAAAAAATAAGAGATGTCTTGAAACAGCTTGGATTTGCAGGTGTGAAAAGCGGGAAAATTAAAGCAATAGAAGAATTTACTCCTAATGAAAAACTTTTAATATTTGAATGGTTTATCGGTAATAGTAAAGATAGTAAAGCTTCCGTGGTAGAGAGTCCTGTTATTACGGCGGCGGCAGCAAAACTTCGTGCGAAAATTGCAGAAGAGAAGAAAAAAGAAGAAGAGAAGGATAAAAAAATTGAGGCGGCAGATGAGATTGCTGAAAAAAGCGAAGCTCAAAATCTGTTTGAAGAAGAAGTTGAGAGAATAATGAAAAATAAAGGCAAATATACAGAAGGCGTAGATTATGTGCAATCGGATGACGGAGAGATTTTGCCGATAGGTGAAAAATTTATGGGAAAACTCAGAAGCGCTGTTAATTTTGCTACTAAGCCGGGTACGGCAGTATTTTATTCCAGACTTAAAGATGCTGCGGCAAAGTATGCCAATAAGAATAAAAAACAAACTTTAGAAATGACTGATGACGGAAAATATTTTGACAGCCTTAAAATATGGGATAAATTCGGCGAGAAGGCTTCTCATATTTACTGGGATATGTTTTCCGAAAAATTTGCCGAGCAGGCAACCGGCGAAGTAACTCTGTTTTTGAACAATCCGGCGCAAACCAGCGTGTACATAATCAGAGAATGGCCAAGCATTCATCTTAACGATAATATTTCTAAAATCGTGATCAGGGATTACGGAAGAATTATAGGGAGCGATTACGGCGCTGTCGCGCTTGGAGAAGAATTTTTTGAAAAAGACGGATTTATGCCGGATATATTGCTGTCGGGAATTCTGGCTCGAAGCGGCAAAACACCTTCGGAAATACTTAGCGAGGTATATTCTAAAGTCGGATATGTTCCGAGCATGGAAGAAAGTACGATTGAGTTTGCGGACAGGGAAGAAAGAGAGAATGCGGAGAAAAATCTTTTTGATCTTTCGGAACCCGGCATAAACGAGCTTATTGATTTTGAGGCTCTCGGATTTGATGCCGGAACCGGAGCGTCTGGAATACAAATTATAGGAGATATGGATTTATATGAATACAGGCTGCGTAAAGGGATAAAAATAACTATAAACGACAGTGCGTGGATTGTTATAAGACAAGCTCCAGCTGAAAACGCGCTGCAGATATATGTCGAAACAGACAGTAAGTTAAAAACAAAAAATCTTTCGGATAAAATAAATTCCATGCTTAAAGACGGTTTCAGGCTTGACCGGACGGCAAGCCAAAGCAGCCGGAAAACCAAATGGTATGATCTTGCGTTGATTTCTGAGCTTATAAATTTCGGAAAAATACAAGACTTACTGAAATATACCGGTAAAAAAGCTGTCGATGTTGAATACAGATATATTAACGGTTTGGAGAATTATATAAATGCGTACAAAAAAACAGGCAGGCAGGATTTAAAAAAATCGAACCGCCTTGAAGTTTTGATAATAAATCAAATGCCCGAAAATCCTGAAAACCTAGGCTTTAAAAATACCGGTTTAAAAGTTAACGGTTCAATCGTATGGGAAAGTCTGACAACGGGCACTCTTGTAATGTATGCCCGCAATGCCGACGCTAACGATATCGCGAAAGCCGCGACCGACATAATGCCCGTGGTCTTGAAAAGAGAAACAGGCTCTTCGGAATTCTCGGCAGTAGCCGTTGACGAAAGAAGAGAGCATACAAAAGCTTTTAAATATCTTGATAACGGCATGCTTGTCATGACAAAGAGATTTTATGACGAAACGTTCAGATTTTACAAAAACAGTCCGGAAGCTGCGGCAGAGAAAATAATAAACGAACAAAAAGCCGAAAAAGCGGCTTTCGGCAGAAATTTCATTATGGATTTAAGCCGCATTAAACGCGATAAAATGCAAAAAGCCTTAGAAGCTTACAATAAGTCCGGAAACCGTCAGATAGCTTTACCTTTGGATTATTTTGAAGGAAAGACCGAAGCGGAAATAAGTTCATTCGTTTCGGAGATGTCTAAAAACGGCACAAGGGTTTTTGCTGTTATAGACGAAAACTCTTCTTTGAATGAATTTGATTCTGAAAGATTAAAGACGGCTTTGCTGAAGTATAATTTTTCAGGGTTTTTGCTGAAGAAGGACGATAAAATAATTTCTTTCAGAGATTACTTTTCAGAATCTGAAAACAAAGTTTCAGAAATAAATGATTTCGCGGATGAAAATGAACTTGTAAATAAAATAAATTCATCCGATGAAGATTCCGTAAAAGTTATAGACATTGAAAATTATGTTTCCCTTGCTGACGGAGGGATAAGAGATATATCCGAAAGAATCGATAGTTTTGTAGGTTTGTTCGGGGACAAAATATTGAAATTTTTTAACGGAAACATATCGCGCGACGCAGCTGTTAAAACAGCGCTTGCTTTTGATATGCCGGTTGTTCCTGATAATGTAAATGAGCGCGCTCTTGCCAATATAATGGATAACGAACCTTCAAAAGCCGTCAATGAGCGTCTTGCCGGCATGTTAAAAGTAAATGAGATCCCTGAGTTTAAAATTTACCTTAAAAGGATCGATGAAAATGCCGCCAATGATGAAGAGAGAATAAAATTGAAATACGCTTTTCTTTCGACGATCGCTAAAAAAGCCAAAGTTAAAGCGGATTTAAAAGACAGACAATTCCCTGCAGGGTTCGATACTAAAGAGCTTGAAGAACTTATGATTTTGAGCGCTTTATCGAAAAGAGCAGCAGATAACAGATTTATATCCGAGCTTTATGAAGCCGAATCTGCTGAATCGCGGTATGCCGCGGTCAAAACATTGGCAGCAGGGCTGAACATGACTGAAGGCGAAGCTGCCGCGGCAACGATTTATCAGTTGATTCTTGCTTTCAGTGAACAAAGAACAGGTATCAGGTCTGTGCCTTCCGAAACAATTAGCATAGAAAGCGTATCGCAGATATTGAAAGCCGCATAAAAAATATTAAAATATCTCTTGTTTTCAGTATTGCGATGCGTTGCGTGTGTCTATCCGTTAATTGACTTTCCGTATTCTGTTTTATAGAATCGGGTGTCTCGAAAAACCTGTATTTTCAGTGTCGTCATTGCGACCCCCGAGCCGCAATCTAGTCGTGAACCATAGATTGCGGGTCAAGCCCGCAATGACAAAAGTGGGGTTTTTAGAGAGACCCAATCCATATTCAGAAGGTTCGTACGCGGCAGATTAAACTGCCGGCTGCAAAACTATCGTATCGTGGAGTACTATGAAGATAAATTTTTCAGAAATTATAAGGTCGTTAAAAGACAGCTTTAAAGTAAGACATTACAAGCGCATACCTATAAAAAAGGTATTGTTCAGAGTTACTGAAGAAGATATTGAGCAGTATTTTGAAAGCAGCAAACGCTTGTTTTTGTACTCAAATAAATGGGTGGAATCTGCAGACGGTGTTGTTGCTGCGGGAAGATGGGTATATGTAAATATTGATGTTTTTGATCCAAACGGCGATATAGTTCCTAAATTGTCAGAAAGAAATGTCAGAGTTGAACCTAAGCAGAGACTTTATGAATATGATTACAGTCCGCTTAGAGGGGCAAAGAAAGGCGATATAATTGAGTATAAGCAGGGATTTCCTAAACCTTTTTATCAGGAGCGAGTTGAGGGAAAAGAAGCGACATTAAGGGTGGAAATTCTTAAAGTTGAAGAGAATGAACCATTGCCATGGGTTGAAAGTGATTATTTAGAATATCATAGAGTCAAGGATTTAGAAGAGGATAAAGATCTTATAAGACGTATTCTTGAATCACGCGATGAAAAACGCAGCGAAGAGTCTGTCAAACAGCAAATAAGAAAGTATTTGTTGGAAAAAAATAAATTTAAAGTTCCGCAAGATATAGTAAATTTAACAAAAAAAGAATTGATAGCTTTTTTCAGAGGCCATCTTAACTGCAAATACTGTACCCCTGCATATGTTGAAGAGCAAGTCAGCTTAAATATGAATAAATTTGAGATACAGGCTGAAGAACTCGTAAGGTATTTGTGCATATACGAAATTATCTGCGGCAAAGAGAACATACTTGTAAGCAAAGAAGAAATTGAATCTGACGCAAGTGCTCTGATAGGAAGATTAAGAACAATAGACGAAGATCTTAGAGCATATGAATACGGTTTTATACCTGCGTTAGAAAAGTTTTATTTAAAATCTTTAAAGGATGAAAAGTTTACGAATTACCGAGCCGAAAAAAAGAAAGGATTCTATAAGTTTCTTATAGAAAATGCGGCAATAACCGAAGAAATAAGAGATAAATAAAGCGGGCATGGCGGAATTTGCAGAGGCGTATGGATACTGTAAGGCGCGGGCTGTAAGTTCCTATGCTTGTAAATAAAGTTAAAGATCCGGCTTGTCAACAACTGTTGAAAAGGTGCGATGACGCGGATCGGAAATAAGATTTTTAGAGATGCCCAACAGGTATTTATTTCGTCGGTAAATGTTTTTTTATGCGGTTACCCTCTTAATTGACTTTTTGTATCCAGTTTTGTAAAATCCATATTTAGAAAGTTTGGGCGCCACTAGCTCAATTGGTAGAGCAAACGACTCTTAATCGTTAGGTTATAGGTTCGATTCCTATGTGGCGCATGCGATTAAAATAAAAAATATAAAATGTAAAATATAAAATGTAAAAAGTATGGCTTTTGCCGTTAATATTTTATATTTTGCTTTTTATATTTTATTTTATGTTTTTTTGCGGGCGTGGCGGAATTGGCAGACGCGTATGGCTTAGGACCATATACCGCAAGGTGTGGGGGTTCAAGTCCCTCCGTCCGCAAATAAAGGCTATTACGGACAGAAAAGAAATCTGTAATTTAGTAATTGGGTTTCTCTAAAAACCCAATTTTGTCATACCCGTGAAAACGGGTATCCACGCTGCTTTTAAATATGTCCGACGATAACGACAAAAATGGATTCCCGTTTTCACGGGAGTGACGTCACTGTAGATAGGTTTTTAGAGAGACCCAATTGCCGTTGATTTGTAATCGGGACGAAGTCCTCGTAATTCGTAATTGATTTTAAAAGGGGTTTATAAAAATGCAACAGGAAAGCAAAAAAATTGATTTTAAATCCACGGTCGTGGATAAAAAAGCGTGCTCAATAACGCTTGATATTGAAGTTTCTCCGGAAACCGCTCAAAATGAAGTTAACGCCGCTTTTGAAAGTTTGCAGCGTCAGGCAAGGCTTGACGGTTTCAGACAGGGGAAAGCTCCTATCAACATGGTCAAAGAGAAGTTCAGCCATGAGGCAAAAGACAAAGTCGTGGAAAACATAATAAAAGGCACCGTCTTTGACGCTTTAAGCAAAGAAAAATTTTTGCCGATGGAATTTCCTGCCATTGAAAACGTAGAATTTGAAATCGGGCAGGCGCTCAAATACCGTTTTACCGCGGAATGCCATCCTTCTTTTGATATTAAGGATTATAAAGGGATACCGATAAAAAAAGAAATATTTAAAGTTACCGACGCAAGCTTGAATCAAAGCCTTGACGCTTTGAGAGAAAGAAACGCTAAACTTGTTCCTTCCGAAAAAGGCATTGTGGGCGGCGGAAGTTTTGTGTGCGTTGATTACGAAGCTTTTGACAAAGACATTGCTCTGCCTGATGTTACCGCGAAAAACCATATGCTTGATTTAGGCTCTGAAAATACGGTGAAAGGTTTTAAAGAAGCTCTTAAAGGAGCTAAAACGGGTGATGAAAAAGACGCGAAAATAGAATATCCGGCCGATTATCCCAATAAAGCTTTGGCGGGAAAAACAATAACTTTCAAGACCAAAGTTTTAGAAATAAAAGAAAAAGAACTTCCGGCGCTTAACGATGATTTCGCAAAAGACATGGGCACGGAAAATCTTGAAGATTTGAAATCTAAAGTAAAAGAAGCGGTGGAATCGGAAGAAAAACGCCGTCAGGATATGGAAGTTGAAAAACAGGTCGTCGAATATCTTGTCGATAAAAATAAATTTGACGTTCCGCGGTCTTTGGTCGCGCATCAGCGGGAAAAATTAATTGAAAGAATGAAAGAGTATATGCAAAAACAGGGCGCGCCTAAGGATTATATCGAAAAGCAGGCTGAGCTCGGCCGGGAAAAATTCAAAGAAGAAGCGGAAAAAAACGTAAGGCTTTCATATATACTTAACACGATTTACTCAAATGAGAAGCTTGAAGTTACCGACCATGATTTGGAAGAAGAAAAAAATAAGATGAAAGCGTCCAATTCAGGAAGAGACGAAGCCGTAGAAAAATATTTTGCAGAACATAAAGCGAATATCTCTCTTTCTCTCAAAGAAACGAAGCTTTTTAAGTTTTTGCTGGACAATGCGAATATAAAAGAAGAAGTTAAGGATATGCCGTTGAAAGACAAGTAAAAAGTAATAAGTAAAAAAACAAAGCGATATTTTTGTTGTTGCCGTAACTTATTACTTATTAAATGGAGCTTAAATGTTAATACCAACAGTCATAGAAAGATGGAGTCAGGGCGCGGCGGTAACTTATGATTTGTACTCGCGCCTGCTTAAGGACAGGATTATTTTTGTCGGAGGGCAGGGCGGAGCGATAGCTACGGACTCGGCAAACGTTTTGATAGCCCAGCTTTTGTATCTTGATTCGGAAGATCCCGGAAAAGACATCAGTTTATATATTAATTCACCGGGCGGAATGGTTACTGCCGGGCTTGCGGTTTATGATACGATGCAGTTTATTAAAAGCCCGGTCACTACAATATGCATGGGAATGGCAATGTCTTTTGGCGCGGTTCTTCTTGCCGCAGGCCAAAAAGGCAAAAGATACGCTTTGACGCACTCAAGAATAATGATCCACCAGCCTTTAATTTACGGCGGGGGATTGTCCGGAACGGTTTCAGACATAGATATTGAAACAAAAGAGCTTGTTTCCACAAAGCAAAAACTTTCGGAAATAATCGCGAAACATACCGGCAAAAAAACAGAGCAGGTTTTGCAAGATACGGACAGAAATTATTATATGTCCGCCCATGAAGCAAAAGAATACGGAATAATTGACGAAGTAGTTGTCAGTTTAAAATAATTTTAAAGTCCTTAAAAAATACCGGTAAAAAAATAAGGTCTAAAATGGACAATCACAACAACGAACAACGCTGCATGTTTTGCAAAAAAGGCGCTCCGCACAGGCTTGTGGGCGGAAGCGGAAATTATATTTGCGAAGAGTGCACAAAAAGTTCTAAAGAAATATTTGACAACTTAAATAAAAAAGAAGCCAAAGAAGCTGTCAAAAAGCTTCCTAAACCTAAAGAAATCAAAAAACATCTCGACGATTACGTTATCGGACAGGAACACGCGAAAAAAACTCTCTCCGTTGCCGTGTATAACCATTACAGAAGAATAGAAACTGCGGCGATGTCCGGAAAAAACGACGTTGAACTTCAGAAATCAAATATACTTCTTTTAGGCCCTACGGGAACCGGCAAAACTCTGCTTGCCCAGACTTTGGCGAGAATTTTGGACGTTCCTTTTGCGATTTCCGACGCTACGACTTTGACCGAAGCCGGTTACGTCGGAGAAGACGTTGAAAATATACTTTTAAGGCTTATCCAAAACAGCAACTTTGATATCAAGAAAGCCGAAAAAGGCATAATTTACGTTGACGAAATAGATAAAATATCAAGAAGATCCGACACTCCGTCTATCACAAGGGACGTTTCCGGCGAAGGCGTGCAGCAGGCTTTGTTAAAAATTTTGGAAAGCACCGTCGCGAGCGTTCCTCCGCAGGGCGGAAGAAAACATCCTCAGCAGGAATATTTGAAAATAGACACTACCAATATTTTGTTTATATGCGGCGGAGCTTTTGACGGGCTTGAAAAAATAATCGAAAGAAGAATTTCAAAAAAAACTTTGGGTTTTGTTACCGACGGTTCCGACAACAGAGACAAAATAAAAGACAAAGATTTTGTTCTTTCAAAAGCGCAGACTGAAGATTTGATAAAATTCGGGCTGATCCCCGAGTTTGTCGGAAGGCTGCCGGTCGTGTCGACGCTTAATCATTTGACCGTTGACGATCTGGTTCATATTTTGACGCAGCCGAAAAACGCTTTGGTAAAACAGTATAAAAAGATGTTTGAAATAGAGGGCGTTGAACTTTTATTTGAAGAAGACGCTTTGGAATTTATTGCGAAAGAGGCTTTAAAAAGAGGCTCCGGAGCAAGAGGTTTAAGATCAATAATTGAAAGTATTTTGACTGACACGATGTTTGAAATTCCCGACAGTGAAGACATTGAAAAGTGCATTATAACCTTGGAAGCCGCCGAAAAAAAAGAAAAGCCAAAACTGGTGTGCCGCAGCAAAGGCGCAAAGGAGACGGCATGAGCGAATTAGACAGATTTGCAAGCGACAAAAATGAAAACCAGAAGATACCCGACACATTGCCGATGCTTCCCGTCAGGGATATTATTCTTTATCCGGCTATGGTTCTGCCTTTGGCGGTCGGCAGGGAAAAATCGGTAAAAGCTTTGGAAGAAGCTATGGCGACAAACAGGCTTGTATTTGTCGTTACGCAGAAAAATATACAGATCGAAGATCCTACGCCCGACGACGTTTTTAATATCGGGACGGTATGCGAAGTTTTGCAGATGCTGAAAATGCCCGACGGAACTTTAAAGGCACTGGTGGAAGGATTAAACAGGGCGCAGTGGACGGATTTCAGGCTTAATGACAAAGGTTATGTCGAAGTCGGTTTGAAAGTTTTTGACGAGAAAGTTGAAAAAAATCCCGAAGCCGAAGCTATTATGCGCCGCGCGATTTCGCTTTTTGAACAGTATGTAAAATTAAATCCGAGAATGCCGATGGAAGTTTCGGTGTCCGTGAACAATATTTCAGATCCGGCAAGGCTTGCCGATACGATTGCTTCTCATCTGGCTATTAAAAATAATGATAAGCAGTCTATTCTGGAGCTTGTTGATCCGGTGGAAAGGCTTGAAAAAATAATACAGATCCTTAATGCCGAGATAGAGATATTGAATATCGAGAGGCGCATTCAAAACCGCGTAAGAAACCAGATAGAAAAAACGCAGAAAGAGTATTATCTTACCGAGCAGATGAAGGCTATCCAGAAAGAGCTTAAACAGAAAGACGACGCGCAAAAAGATTTGGATGAGCTGAGAACAAAACTTAAAAATACAAAAATGCCGGACGCCGCAAGAGAAACGGCCGAAAAAGAGTTTGCAAGGCTTGAAAAAATGATGCCGATGTCTCCGGAAGCTGCGGTAATAAGAACGTATTTGGATTGGATTATCGACCTTCCGTGGGAAAAAACGACCGAAGATAATCATGACCTTAAAAGAGCGAAAGAAATTCTTGATCAGGATCACTACGGACTTGAAAAAGTTAAAGACAGAATTTTAGAATACCTTGCCGTTCTCTCAAGAGTTAAAAAGATAAAAGGTCCCATTCTGTGTTTCATCGGACCTCCCGGAGTCGGGAAAACATCCATAGCAAAATCCGTCGCCAGAAGCCTAGGCAGAAATTTCGTAAGAATTTCGATGGGCGGCGTCAGAGACGAAGCCGAAATAAGAGGGCACAGGCGCACGTATATAGGATCTATGCCCGGAAAAGTAATTCAGTCGATGAAAAAGGCCGGTTCAAGCAATCCGGTGTTTATTCTGGACGAGATAGATAAAATGGGCTCCGACTGGAGAGGCGATCCTTCGGCGGCGCTGCTGGAGGTTTTGGATCCGGAGCAGAATTACGCTTTCGGAGACCATTATCTCGACGTGGATTTTGATCTGTCAAAAGTTATGTTTATAACCACGGCCAACTCTCTTTACAATATTCCGACTACCTTGCTCGACAGGCTTGAAACTATAAGATTTTCCGGATATACCGACGATGAAAAACGCAATATTGCCGAACAGTTTGTTATTCCCAAACAATTAAGCGAGCACGGATTGAACAAAGAAGAACTTGTTATAGAGCGGAGCGCTCTTGAAGCAATAATAAAGAGTTATACGCATGAGGCGGGCGTAAGAAATCTTTCGAGGGAGATCGCGAATCTCTGCAGAAAAGCCGCAAAAGATCTTGCTTTTGACGCAAACATAAAAAATATTACAGTAACTTCCGCAAATTTGAATAAATATCTCGGCGTTCCGCACTATGAAAGGGAGCGCATCGCGGAAAATGATGTCGGCGTGGTGACCGGTCTTGCATGGACTGAAGTAGGAGGTGAAACTCTTACGATTGAAGTTAACAGGATGAAAGGAAAAGGCGGATTGGTTTTGACCGGAAAACTCGGCGACGTGATGAAAGAATCGGCGCAGGCCGCTCTTACATATGTGCGTTCATCGGCGAAAAAGCTCGGAATAGAAGAAGATATTTTCGTAAATACGGATTTTCACGTGCATGTTCCCGAAGGCGCTGTTCCTAAAGACGGCCCCAGCGCAGGCATAGCTTTGGCAACCGCGCTTGCGTCAGTCTGCATGAATAAGCCCATGAAGAAAAAGACGGCGATGACCGGCGAAGTTACTCTCAGGGGAAGAGTTCTTGGTATCGGCGGATTAAAAGAAAAAGCTTTGGCGGCATTCAGAGAAGGAATAACGTCCGTTTTATTTCCCGAAGGAAATAAAAAAGATCTTGCCGACATTCCCGAGGATATAAAAAAGAAAGTCGAAATGATCCCCGTTTCACATATGGATGAAGTTATAAAAATTGCGATAGGCGCTGATAAAACAAAAAATAAGAAACAAAAATAAAGCAATATTGGAGGCTGTAAAATGAAGAAACAGTATCTTTTAACTCCGGGACCTACTCCTATCCCGCCGGAAGTTGCGCTTAAAGAAGCATTGCCGATTTTGCATCACCGTACAAGCGAGTTTGCCGCGATTTATAAAGACGCCGCGGAAGGACTGAAATACGTTTTTCAGACTAAAAACGACGTTTATATGCTTGCCGGCTCCGGAACGGGCGCCATGGAAATGGCGGTCGTAAATCTTCTCAGCCCGGGCGATGAAATAATCGTTGCAAGCTGCGGAAATTTCGGCGACAGATGGATAAAGATAGCCGAAACTTACGGCGTTAAAGTTACTTCCGTTTCAGTGCCGTGGGGAAATGCGGTAAAACCTGCCGAAATAGAAAAAGCTTTAAAAGCAAACTCCAACATAAAAGCCGTTTATACGACGTTTACGGAAACCTCGACCGGCGTTGTAAACGATATTAAATCTATCGGCGAAATTGTCGCCAAAACAAACGCGGTTTTGGTTGTCGATTCAATTTCCGGTCTTGGCGGGCAGGAGTTCAGGACTGACGAATGGAAAGTAGACGTAAACGTCTGCGGTTCCCAGAAAGGTCTTATGCTTGCTCCTGGACTTGCTTTTATTTCTTTCAGCGAAAAAGCGTGGAAGCTGGCGGAAACGTCGAAAATTCCCAAATTTTATTATGACATAAAAAAATATAAAAAATCGTTTGCCTCGAACGAAACGCCTTTTACGCCTCCCGTAACTCTTATCGTTGCTCTTCGGGAATCTCTGAGAATGATAAAAGAAAAAGGGATCGAAAATATGTGGAACGATTACAAACTTCTTGCCAAAGCAGCCAGAGCGGGAATGAAAGCTATCGGGCTTGAACTTTTCGGCGAAGTTCCGTGCGAAGTTGTCACCAGCGCGAAAGTTCCCGAAGAAATCGGCGGAAAGATAGTAAAAACCCTCCGAGAAAAATACGGAGTTTCAATTGCCGGCGGGCAAGGCGATTTGAAAGGCAAAATTATAAGATTTGCCCACATGGGATATATCGGCAAAGCGGATTTGCTGGTCGGGTTTGCATGTCTTGAAATGGTTTTGGCTGAACTTGGAATGAAAATAGAAAAAGGCAAAGCCGTTGCCGCGGCGGAAGAAGAACTTATAAAAGGATAAAAAAAAGAGTTAAGAATGAAAAGTGAAGAGTGAAGATAATGCGTTTTCGCCAAAGGCGAAACAAGGCATTCCGCTCTTCAATCTTCACTCTCCGCTCTTCTTTAAAGAGGGAACAATGTACAAAATTTTAATGACTTACGACAGCATGGAAGGTTTGGACGCTTTAGTCGCCAATAAAGAGTTTAAAATTGAGGTGCACAATAAACCTTCTCCGGAAGAGTTTAAAAAACTTATAAAAGATTACGACGGACTTTTAATACGCTCGGAAGTAAAAGTTACCGCCGAGATAATCGAAGCTGCCGAAAAGCTTAAATTTATCGGCCGCGCCGGTACGGGCGTTGATAATGTCGATAAAGCGGTCGCTACGCAAAAAGGCATAGTCGTCGCGAATGTTCCCGGCGGAAATACTGTTTCCGTAGCCGAACATACCATAGGTCTTATTCTTTCAATGGCAAGAGGCCTTCCGGATGCCTGCGCTTCCATGAAGAACAAAAAATGGGAAAAGAAAAAATTCATGGGCAATGAAATATTCGGCAAGACTTTAGGGCTTATAGGTTTGGGGAGAATCGGCACGGAAACTGCCAAAAGACTTTTGTCTTTCGGAATGAAAGTTGTCGCATACGATCCTTTCGCGAACGCCGATATGGCGAAAAGCCACGGCATAAGTTTAACGTCTCTTGACGAAGTTTTCGCGCAGTCCGATTATATTTCCATACATTCGCCTCTTACGGACGATACGAGAGGAATGATAAATACCTCAAACATAGCAAAAATGAAAGACGGCGTAAGAATAATCAATTGCGCAAGAGGCGCGATTATTAATGATAAAGATTTGGCTCAAGCCGTAAGATCCGGCAAAGTCGCCGGCGCCGCTCTTGACGTTTTTGTTAAAGAACCGCCTGAAGACTGGAGCCTTATTGAGACGGGAAATATTATTGCCACGCCTCATCTTGCCGCTTCCACGGAAGAAGCGCAGGTTAAAATAGCCATAGAAATGAGCGAAGTCATAATAGATTTTTTCACTAAGGGTCTTATAAGGAATGCCGTAAACGTTCCTACGGTGGATTGGGAAACTTACAAGCAGATGAAGCCTTATATAGATCTTTCCGGAAAAATCGGTTCTTTTGCCGGACAGATTACCGAAGGCGGAATTAAAGACGTAGAAATAAGCTATTCCGGAAATGTCGCGAATTTTAACGTAAGTCCTCTTACCGTTTCTTTTCTTGCCGGTTTACTCGGACGCATTCTTGACATAAAAGTAAATTCCGTTAACGTTTCTTTGATGGCCAAAGAAAGAGGAATCAACGTAAAAGAAATTAAACATAGCGCTGCCGGCGATTACACCGGGCTTATCAGCGCAAAAATAATTACGGATAAGGCTGAAAGCATGGTGTCGGCAACGCTTTTCGGCGATAAGAACGCTAAAATAGTAAAAATTAACGGATTGAGCGTTGATGTCGCTCCCGAAGGCGGAAAAGTGATGATTATTAACGACGACAAACCCGGCGTAGTCGGCAAAGTCGGAGTTTCTTTGGGCGATAACGGCATAAACATAGCGGGAATGAACGTAGGAAGAAAAAATCTCGGCGGCGAAGCGCTCACTATTATTGAAGTTGACAGCGAAGTTTCAAATGAAGTTGTTGATAAACTGTCTAAAATAGCCGGCGTGAAGAAAGCAAAGTATATAGCGCTTTAAAAAGGCAATTACGAATAAAAAACTAAAAAGGCGGTTTGTCGTTGATTTGTAATTCGTAATTACGGTTTGTTAAGGTTTTTTATGTCAATTTCAAGTTTGGAAGAAATCAAATGCCCGTGCGGAGAAGTTTTTGAAGCAGAGCTTTTATCTGCGATAAGCGTATCGGATAATCCGGAGCTTAAAGAAGCTTTAATTTCCGGAGAGATAAATATTGTCTGCTGTCCCGCGTGCGGAGAAATGTTTTACGCGGAGCGGTTTATTCTTTATCATGACAGCGGGAACGAACTGATTGCTTTTGTGTATCCTTCAAGTTTTGAGGGACAGGCCGCTCAATGTAAGCAGAAAATGCAGAGCGAGTTCAGCTCCGCGATTAAAAACTTTGAAGACAAAAACAAAATTACATATGATCCGATGCTTTTTTTCGGAATAGACGATTTAACTCTCATGCTTAGGGCAGAGCAGGAACTTGAGGATGAAGAAAACGTTTTAATTTATACCGCCCAGAAAATCAATCTTAGTTTTGTTAAAATACCTCCGAGTTTTGCCAGAAAACTAAACATGCCGAAAGCGCTTCCAGTTTTAAAAGGGGAAAAGAAGTTCGGCGAATCGTCTCTGGGCGCGTTAAAAATGCTTATTAAACATAACCCCAATCTTCTTCATTATGTAAAACTTTCGGAAAAACTTTCAAAAAATAAAAATCTTATTGAAGAAATCAACAAAAAACTGCAAAAATAACATATATTGACCGCATCTAAAAATCTGCTTTGTAAACGATCTGCTTTAAAATAAACTTAAACCGTAGAGACTTTCATATAAAAATATAGTAAAATTATTTAAAATATATTTATTTTTTATATGCGGAGAGTGAAATGAAATACTTACGCTACAGGCATCTTTTCAGATTGTTTGAGCATATCCAGCCTTTTGTTAATTATTCAATACCGAAAGAGGAAGCTCTTCCGGCGGAGAAGGTTCTTGTTATCGCTCCGCATCAGGACGATGAAGCCGTAGGGTGCGCGGGGACGATTTTAAAACATACAAAAGCCGGCAAGAGCGCCGAGATCGCGTTTTGTACGTTTGACAGCGCCGAAAGAATGAAAGAGTCTGAGCATGCGGCGGCGATGCTCGGTTCCAAACGGAATCATTTTTTACAGTTTCCGTTAAGATCTTTAGACGGAAATAAACATTTTGAAGAAAATTTGGAGATGCTTCTGAAAAAAACCGCTCCGGAGATAGTTTTTCTTCCGTTTTGGTTTGATAATCATCCCGACCACCGCGCCGTTTCAAAAGCTTTAATAAAAATAAAAAAGAAAATAGATTTGAACATTATGATATACGCTTACTCGGTGTGGACTCCGCTTAATCCGAACTGTATTTTTGATATAAGCGCCGAATGGGAAGATAAGAAAAAAGCGATTGAGTGCTATAAAACCCAGCTTGCGTCTAGGAATTATGTAAGAATTGCGCAGGGTTTAAACCAGTACTGGGGCGAAATCAAAAGCCACGGAATGAAATACGCGGAAACGTTTTTCAGGGCGACGGTAAAAGAGTACATATCTCTCGGTAAAAAGATATTTTAATGAAATATAATGTGCTTCATATTTTTTCCTCAAAAGCTGTCGGCGGCGCGGAAAAAAAGACTCTTTTTCTTGCCGACACTCTTCAAAAATCAGGACTTGCAGAAAATATAATGGGCGTTGCCGAAGACACTTATATGTTTGAGCAGTCCCTCGAAAAAAATCTCAAAACCGTTAATTTTAAAGCCGGCGGATCTTTGGATCCCGTCGGAATTTTCAGGCTGATAAAAATAATCAAAAAATATAATATCGATATAGTGCACGTGCATCAGGGAAAGCTTTACTGGCAGTCGATCATAGCGGGAATTTTTTGCCCTAAAACAAAAATTATTTTTCACAGAAGGCAGGATACGCGTCACGGTTTTTACAGCAGACTGCACTACAGATTGGCTGATGCAGTGATCACAGTTTCAAAAGCCGTTGCGGACGGGCTTATAAAATATGAGAAAGTTCCGTCGGATAAAGTTTATGTCGTTTATAACGGATTAAACTTTGATAAATTTGATATCAATGCCGATTGCGCCGATATAATAAAAACTTATGATTTAAAAGGAAAAACCGTTATAGGAACGGCTGCCGCGATAGTTGATTTCAAAGGCAAGGGGCAGATTTATCTGATAGAAGCGGCAAAAAAACTCAGACAGCATTATCCCGATTTGCGCTATCTGATCGTGGGAGCCGGCGCCGGAATTGAAAAACAGAAAGAGTACGCGAAATCTTTGGGCGTTGACGATATAGTTTATTTTACGGGTTATCGGGAGCAGGTGCAGAAGTTTATCCTTGCCATGGATATATTTTGCCTTCTGTCATGGGATACCGAAGGCGTGGGAAACGTTCTTATTGAAGCGCAGGCTTTGGGAAAACCTGTTATAGGCACCGATATAGGCGGAATTCCTGAAACGTTTATTGACGGGAAGACAGGCATTTTGATAAAGCCGTCCGATACGGATGAAACGGCGGAAGCGATAAAAATATTTATAGAAGATCCTGAAAAAGCGAAACGGTTCGGGAAATGCGGAAAAGAGTTTGTCGAGAAAAAATTTACGATAGACAATATGGTGAAAGAAGTTACCGGCGTTTACAATAAAGTAATGACGGGGAAAAAATGAGAAAAGTTTCGGCTTATATTATTACAAAGAACGTTGAAAAACATATAAAAGCGTGCGTTGAAAGCGTTAAGTGGGCTGATGAAATTATCGTCGTTGACTCTTTCAGCGCGGACGCAACTGTCGATATTGCGAAAGAAATGGGCTGCAAGGTTATATTGAATAAATTCGAAGGTTTCGGCGCGCAAAGAAATTTTGCTTTGGAGCAGTGTTCTTATGAATGGGTGATATGTCTTGATTCCGACGAAAGAATTTCGCCGGAACTGAAAGAAGAAATAGTTTTACAGCTTAAAAATTCTCCTGACGGCGATATTTTTCTTGCGCCGAGAAGAAGCAGGTTTATAAACAAATGGATCCTTCATTCGGGCTGGTATCCCGATTACAGGCATCCGGTATTGTTTAACAAAACTAAAGCAAAATATAAAAATCAGCTTGTTCATGAAGATATCGAATATAAAGGTAATAATAAAAAATATTTTAAAGGCGACATACTTCATTATCCTTATGACAGCATAAAACATTTTGTCGAAAAATCGGACTATTATACCGATTTACGCGCAAAAGAAATGTTTGAAAAAGGGAAAAAATTCAGATTTATAAATCTTGTTTTTAACCCGTGCGCGATGTTTTTGAAAATGTACATATTCAAAAGAGGTTTTTTAGACGGTTTGACGGGATTTATACTTGCTTTGCTTTATTCGTGTTTTTATACGCTGATGAAATATATAAAATTGTGGGAACTTTGTAAAAAAGGCAATTAACAATGGAGGTTTTAGAGAGACCCAATTGTTAATTGTTGCAGGGAGAATAAATTTGTCAAGAAAGCTGTTGTATCCTTTATCGCTTGTATATGATTTTTTGTCTAAAGCCGACAGACGTTTTACAAAAACAAAAACGCTGGATAAACCGGTTATCAGCGTGGGGAATTTGACGTGGGGCGGCACGGGTAAAACGCCGGTAGTTATAGAGCTTTTAGATTTTATAACGCGGCAGGATTTGAAATCTGTTGTTTTGACGCGCGGTTACGGACGCAAAAGCAAAGAAGCGATGCTTTTGAAATCCGGCGCTTTTGACGTAAATCCTTCCGACGGCGGAGATGAATCGCTTTTGATTGCGCGAAGCGTTCCTTCTGCCGGCGTTATAGCCGGTCCCGACAGATACGGCAATGCGTTAAAATTTTACGGCAGCATCAAACCTGACATCTTTGTTCTGGACGACGGCTTTCAGCATTGGAAAATTAAAAGAGATTTGGATATCGTGTGCGTCAATGCCGCAAATCCGTTTGGGAACGGAATGATTATTCCGGCGGGAATACTCAGGGAAAAACCGGATGCTTTGAGAAGAGCCGGTATGGTTATTATTACCAATTCCGATATGGTTTCACAGCAGGAACTGGAAAAACTTAAAGATAAGATTTTTAATTATTCGGGAAAAGAGCCCGTTATAACTTGTTACGGGAATTACGAATACAAAAATATCAATTTAAATGAAGATTTTGACGTCAATAAATTTACCGGCAAAGACGTTTATTCTTTAAGCGGCATAGGTTTTGGCAAAGGTTTTATAAATTCGATAGAAAAATCCGGCGTCAAAATAAAAAAGAGTTTTGTTTTGCGCGATCATAAAACTTATGATGAAAAAATGATTTTAGATATTTTTGACAAAACCGGCGGATCATATTTAATTACGACCGCAAAAGACGCTGTCAAAATCGGGCATTTTGCCAACGATGAAATAAAAGAAAAAACCGCCGTTTTGACGGTAAAACCGGTTTTTAAAACGGGAAAAGAGCTATGGGAAAAAACAATACTAAAAAGCCTGCGGCATTCTTAGACAGGGACGGAACTCTTATTTTCGATAAGAATTATTTAAGTTCGCCCGATAAAGTAAAGCTTTATTCTTATTCCGCAGAAAGTATTGATAAGCTTCGCGGGGCCGGCTTTAAAATTATAGTAGTTACAAACCAGTCCGGCATAGCAAGAGGAATGTTTAGCGGGAAAGAACTGAAAAAGGTAAATAAAAAATTTATTGATTTATTGAAAGAACAAGGCGCGAAAATAGACGGTTTGTACTTCTGCCCGCACATTGACGAAGACAATTGCGGCTGCAGAAAACCTAAAATCGGAATGGTTTTAAAAGCCGCAAAAGAACATAATATTGACCTTAAAAAATCTTATACCGTCGGCGACAGCATACGCGACTATCTTTTGGGATACAATTCCGGCGGCAAAGGCATTCTGGTTTTAACCGGACACGGCAAACGGCAGCAAAAGAAAATTAAAAGCCGGAAAATAAAACCTCTGGCGGTTTGCAAAACTTTAAAACAAGCTGCAAATCTTATAATCAAAGATTCGCAGGCATAGCTGCACGGTAAAACGGCTCTGCCGTCAATTGCGGACTTGTTTTTAATTTGCCGTTTTTGCAGCTGCCATGTATATATATGCATTAGGCTGTGATTATGTTGAAAAAAATTGGTATTTTGATCATCTTGGCTGTTTCTTTTTCCTTTGCTTCGGGAGCTTTAAAACAAGCTGCGAATGAGGAAAGGATTGATTTTGTCGCAAATAAATTAAAGGAAGAACTTGCGAAAACCGAAGAGGCAAAGAGATCTCATGTATGGCGTAAACATGAAGGCAGCCCTTTGCCTGAATACGAAAAACTTGTGTTTAACGCGAGATGGAAGTTTATAACCGTCGGAGAAGCGACTTTAGAGCTTAGGGGTTTTGACGATATAGAAGGCAGAAAAGCGCATCATATATATTCTTACGCGAAGACCAAACCGTTTTTTGACAATTTTTTTAAGGTGCGCGACGTAAATGAGTCGTGGCTTGACGAGGAAAGCAAAGTTTCTCTGAGATATTCGTCGAACATATCCGAAGGCGGATGGAAAAAACTGGAAACTTTATACTTTAATCATCCGGAACGCACTTTTTTGCTTAACGACAACGGTAAAATGAAAAAAGGCGCGATTCCGGAAAATCTTCAGGATGTTCTTTCGGCTTTATACTACATAAGGACAATGGATATTAAAGCCGGAGATAAATACGTTGCAGACGCGCATTCCGGAGATTTGTCGTGGCCGCTTACGATCAGTGTTTTGAAAGAAGAAAAAGTTTCCGTTCCGGCGGGAACATTCAACTGTTTTGTGCTGGAGCCGGCAATAAGAAAAAACGCGGGCATTGTTAATGCCAGCGGCAAAATGCGTGTCTGGGTTACGGCGGACGAAAAAAAGATGCCGGTGCTTCTTAAAGTTAAAATCCCGATACTCGGGTCAGTAGAAGCGGAACTTGAAAGAATGGCAAAACAGCAGAACCTGGATAAGGAAGAAGCGGATAGCAAGGAGTGAAATAAGAAGTTTGACTCTGCAGTCAGAGGGAATTATTCATGAAAGAAGAGATAAAAAAACAGGCCGTAAAAACCGCGAAACTTTCGGTTTATTCAAACACTTTCTTAACCTCTGGCAAACTTATTGTCGGGATAGCGATAGGTTCCGTTTCCGTAATATCGGAAGCGGTTCACTCGCTTATAGATCTTATCGCTTCTTTTATAGCATTGTTTGCCGTCAAGAAATCTTCGCAGCCCGACGATAATGACCATCCCTACGGACACGGAAAGTTTGAAAATATATCGGGAACGATAGAAGCTTTGCTTATATTTGCCGCGGCAGTTTATATTATTTATGAAGCGGTCGCCCGCCTTATCAATCCGCAGGAAATTGTAATGCCCGTTATCGGCGTTTTAGTTATGTTTATATCTTCTGCGGTTAATTTTTTTATTTCAAACAGATTATTTGCCGTTGCGAAAAAAGCGGAATCCGTAGCTTTGGAAGCCGACGGCTGGCATTTGCGTACGGACGTATATACTTCTCTCGGGGTCATGGCTGCGCTTCTTATTATAATCGTAGTTAAGTTTTTCTATCCTGAAGCAAATATTTATTGGCTTGATTCTGCAGCAGCATTGATCGTTGCCGCGATGATTTTGAAAGCGGCATATTCACTGACCGTTAAATCGGCAAGAGATTTATTTGATATTTGCCTTCCCGACGAAGAAGTTGCAGCGGTTGAAAATATAATAAGAACGGACAAAAATATAACGGGTTACCACGATTTAAAAACAAGAAAAGCGGGAAACAGAAGGTTTGTGGAATTTCATATTCTGGTTGCTCCGGAGATGACTGTTTTGCAGTCTCACGAAATTACAAGAAAATTAGATTCCGCAATCGCCTCAAAGCTGGAAAATACGCTTGTTACCGTGCATGTAGAGCCGTGCGACAACACCTGCACTCCAAAATGCCGGACGGGCTGTATAAACAAATACTATAAGCTTGAAAATAAGGATAAAATGAAAGATATTGAAAAATCAATCAAAAAGCGTTGAATTTTTTTCGAATTGTATTTAGAATAATAATGACATGGCAATACGCTTTTGCGGCAAGGAAAACTAATGAAAAAGATTTTATTGTTATCATTGTTTTTGTTATTGTTTTGTGCTCCTTGGGCAGTCGGAGTGGATGTCTCTGATTGGACTGCATTTACTAGTGTTTTCACTAGTACAATTAATTACGATGGCAGCAGTAGTTCTAATACAATCAATTTAACTACTAGTACTATCATGCTTAATGGTACTAGTTCTTGGTTGGGCGGTACTGCCTCTAATGTTAAGACTATTAATGGCTTATTTAACGGTAATAAAAGTGCGTTAGATGGTTCTGGAAATGTAAATTCTGGTTTAGTGGTTTATAATAGAACTCCAGATGATCATAGAATTTTAAATATTAATGATCTTATTGTAAAGAATATGAGATATTCATATGGCGCAATTTATTTGTATTCATTGAATACGAATTCAAGTAATATCACCTTAAATTTATATAATGTTGATTTTGATAATAACAATAGAGCAATTAATACCAATATGGGGGGTACTAATAGATCAATTGTAATAAATGCCAGTGGAACAATTGTATTTTCAAATAATAATTTTAATGGAAGCGGCGGTGCAATGAATTTAGTTTATAGAACAACAACTACTTTCGAAAATAGCACCACAACATTTACCGGAAATAGCGCTAGCGGAAACGGCGGGGCAATATCCGTTACTGGCAGCAATACTGATGGCAATACTTTCTTAAATTTTACAGGCAGCAGTGTAACATTTACAGAAAATAGAGCCACAGGGGTAAGCAGTTTAGGAGGAGCAATATATATTGCAGGAGGCACAGGCGGTACTCCCGGTAATCGTACTTCTTTTTTAAATTTCACAAACAGCAGCGTAATTTTTTCAGTTAACAGCAGCAACAGTAATGGCGGGGCATTATATTTAGCCGACAGAACATCTGCTGCTTTTACAAACAGCAGCATTGCTTTTACTGAAAATGTAACTGCAAACGGTTCCGGCGGAGCAATATACATTACCGGCAGCAACTCTCTTTTAGATTTCATAAACAGCAATGCAGCTTTTTCAGATAATAGGGCTAGCGTCGGTGGAGGGGCTATTGAACTGCAATCCGGCAGCATTGTTAATTTTTCAGGCAGTACAGTAACATTCAATAATAATATTGCTGCCGGAAATGCGGCAGGAGCGCTTCATGTTATGCAATCAATAGTTAATGTTGCAAACAGTTCAATGTCATTTAACAATAATAATGCGCGCGACAATGGTGGAGCAATAGATGCATGGCAAACTTCATATATGAGTGTTCATAATAGTTATCTGGAATTTAATAACAATATTTCTTCAGCGGTACCAGTTGGGGGGCAAGGAGGCGGGGCTATATTCATTGGTAATGGGACGAGAGCTATTTTTAATGAAGTAGAGGCTCATTTTTCTGTTAATAGCTCTAGCAGATCAGGCGGAGCAATATATGTCGGAGGGACAGCCTACAGCACAATGACATTTACCGACTCAACTTTAATATTTAACGGAAATGTTGCTGCAAGTTCCGGCGGCGCGATTTATATAGGGAATTATTCAACGGTAACATTTAATAATTCGGCTGTATCATTTTTGTCAAATAATGCCCAAAATAATGATGGCGGGGCTATATATATTACCGCCACCAGCATTAACGATAGATCTTACTTAAATTTTATAGACAGTACAGCAACGTTTTCATCCAATACCGCTTCAGCTTCTGGCGGCGCCATGTACTTGGCTAGTTATACAAATACTACTTTTACAAACAGTTTCGCTACCTTTATCGGAAATAAAGCCGAAAGCGGTAGCGGCGGCGCCATATATGCTGGCGGAGGGACAAACTACAGCACAATGACATTTACCGATTCAACTTTGACATTCAGAGAAAATATTGCTGCAAGTTCCGGTGGAGCGGTATTTTTAGATCCACGAGGGAATATGACTTTTAGAAATACGAATATTGAGGCAATAGGAAATATATCTCAGACCGGTTCCGGCGGATTTTTATACGCCAGCGCCACAACAGCTGTGTCAGGAACTGTTTTTAACGGTTCAGTGAATGTTTCCGGTAACCGCGCCGCCCTGTATGGCGGAGGGATATATACGGAAAGAAGTTTGACTTTCAACGGAGACGTAGAGCTTACAGGCAATACCGCCCAACGCGGCGGAGCAATATATGCAACAGGCGGTTCTACGATAACTTTTTCCGGTTTGTCTACTACAATTAATTATAATGAATCCAAGTTAGATGCAGCTGAAGGAAACGGCGTAATTTATATGAACGGGACATCAATTGTACGGTTTCTTGATACTTATCTCAGGGCTATAGGTAATGAGGCCTATAATGGTGGATTTTTATATCTTAACAATAACGGAAACACCGATTTTACAAGAAACGTAAATCTGTCTAACAATAAAGCAAGAGTATCAGGCGGAGCTTTGTATGTTACAGGAACATGGATCGGAGCCGGAACAAGAACAACTGTTTTAAACTTTAACGGCATTGATGTCAACATGTCCGGCAATACAGCAAATGTTTTCGGAGGAGCAGTATACGCTACCAGCAGCAATTCGGCTTTGAATTTTAACGGCAGTAATGTGACATTTTCAAGTAATACGGCTAATGAGGGGGGAGCTATATATGCAGTATCAGGAACGACATTGGCTTTTACCGAAAGTTCAGTAAGCTTTAATCATAATAAAGCAGATACTGGCGGAGCGATATTTATTAACAGTAACAGTTCTTCTCTGTCTTTTACAAACAGTGTTGTTACATTTACGAATAATACAGCTGCAGGCTCTGGGGGCGGGGCAATATTTTTGGGCGGCGGTAGTATAAATTTCACAGGTTCGGCCGTAACTGCAGTAGGGAATAAGGCAGAAAACGGATTCGGAGGATTTTTATATTCAATATCCGTTGCTGTTTTCGGAAATGTTACGATTACGAGCAATACGGCAAATTCCGGCGGAGCAATATATGCCGATAACAGTTTCTCCAATTTGAATTTTTCAGGGAATTTGACAACTTTTAATTATAATACGGCAACAAGCTCCGGCGGAGCAATATATGCTGACGACGATTCAAGATTGAACTTTACAGGAAGTTCAACAATCTTTAATAATAATCGGGCAACAAGTTCCGGCGGTGCAATATTTGCTAGTAGTGCGAATATAAATTTCACCAACATTGTAACATTTACAAGCAATACGGCAAGTTCCGGCGGAGCGATATATGCAAGTTCCGGCACGGCGCTTACATTTAGCGGAAGTTCAACAAAGTTTAATTATAATTCCGCAACCGGCACAAATAGCGGCGGTGCATTGTATATAATCGGTACGTCCGTAACTTTTGACGGCGGGTTTGTGTGGTTTACAGGCAATAATTCAGCCGGAAGCGGCGGAGCAATATATTCTAAATCTTCAACATTGAATTTTAGAAGCAGTTCTACACACTTTACAGATAATTATGCCTTTAATGGCGGAGCAATATATTTGAACGGCGGAAATATAGATTTTTCAAGTACAAGTTTAACGGCAGCAGAAAACACGGCGAATCATTTCGGCGGTTTTTTACATGCAGAAAATGCGGGAGTGATATTCGGCGAAGTTGAAATGACAGGCAATATGGCAAATCACGGCGGAGCAATATATGCGGATGGCAATACGACACTTACATTTTCAAGTGTAACAGCATTTAATAATAATAGTGCGAGCGGAAACGGCGGAGCGATATATGCGGTTAACAACACGACGCTTACATTTAACGGCAGTTCAACAATATTCCAAAATAACAGAGCCGGAGACGGCGGAGCCGTATATGTTGCTAACGGCGGTTTTGCGGAATTTTATAATGCTTCATTTACGAATAATTCATCCGAAGGAAAAGGCGGAGCCGTATATGTGGAAAGTTTGAGCAATGTGATTTCAGTCGTTCATTTTTACAGTAATAATTCAAATGGCACGGTATTTGAAAATAATACAGCCGCAAATGCAGACAGCGGTAACGGACTGTATGCCGGAAGAAACAGCAAAATTTATTTTATTACCGACTTCGGCGCTTCCGTAGAAATGCGCGATTCAATAGCAGGCAGCGCTGATAATGCAAAGATATTTATTGGAGGAGCTGGAGATTTCAATTTATACGCGAATTCTTTAAATAATCATGCGAATATTTATTTATCAGGCGGGAATTTTAATTTTAAGGACGGCGCAAGTTTTAGCGCCGGACTATTTGAGTACAGTACGGGTACAATTTTAAATATGCAAGACGGGCAGCAAAATAAACTCTATGTTAAAGATCTTAAAGCCGACGGAACATTGAAAATGGACTTGATCAGCGGCGACGCAGGCGATAAAATATGTGTTGACGGTACGGCAACTTTGGGCAGTTCTTCGGAACTTATCACAAATATATCCAATATGAATTTCAGAAAACAAATATTTACATTAATTAATTATTCCGTTTTATTGGAAAGTTTTAGCGCTTATGACGTTATTAATATTTCAAGCGGAGTATCCGTTTCCAGCTACAGCCTGCAATATGACTATCTGCTCGAGGATAAAAACTGGATAGCTCTTACGGTTTACGGCGATAATTTGCAAACCAATTTCTCCAAACTGGAAGGCATTACGTTCAATCAAAAACAGACAGCCGGAGTATACGACGTACTTTCGGCGGATTCAGCCGGAGATTTGGATTATATAATATCTAAAATAGAAGGTTTGGAAGAAAAGGGGCAGCGCAGGGCGCTTTCGCAGGCGGCGGGATATTTTATAGCGAATGTGATAAGGAGCGGCGGAGCGGACGGAGGAAGCAATGAAATATATGACAGAATAAAAAACAGCGACGGAATGATAAGAAGCAAAGATTTATGGCTGCAGGCTAAAGTTAACGTAATAATGAATCAAGGCGATGAAAATTCGATAAATGATTATACGGATACCGCTATAGGCGTATCAGCGGGATATGACATATTTACGGCGGAACCGGATATTATGTTCGGCATATTCGGAAAAATCAATAAACATAATGTATCGCAGGATCCGAATAATACGGCGGATGTCACAAATACAGGTTTAGGATTATACGGCGGGATCATAAAGGACAAATGGGAAGTAAAAGGGCTTTTATCCGGAAGTTTGGATTCATACAGCACGGAAAGATATATTGAATTTGCGCATCGTGAAGCGAGCTCCGAGTTTAAAGGCATGACATTAAACGCGGACATAGAAGGAGCCGGAAAAAAGCCGATAAACGACATAACCGATTTTAGATATTACGCGGGAATGGAAATAAGGAATTCAAGTTATGACGGAATAAATGAAAGCGGAGCGGAAAGCCTGAATTTGATAGTTTCAAGAAACAGTTACAAAAGGGTTGCGGCGAGGTTAGGAGCAGGAGTCAATCAAGAAAGAGAAAAATATGCATGGCATGTAAGGGGCGAGTATAAATATTTGCTGGACGGAGATCTGCCTGAGATAGAAAGTAAGTTTGAAGGAACGGGGAGCAGTTTTAAAACAAGAGGTTCGAAGGAAGGAAAAGGCGCGGCGGGAGTGCGGGCAGGAGGAGTAGTAAATGTAACTCCGGATATAAAATTGTTTGCGAACGCGAGTTTTTATACAGCGGACAGATATCGTAATATTTACGCAAATGCAGGAATCAGATATACGCTGTCATCCGTATATAATGAAATGATAGTTCAAAACATAGAAGCCAAAGAAAAAGCCAGAAAAGAAAGAAAACGGATCAATGCGGAAACCGCAGTTTATGAAAAAACAAGAAGAATTAGAGAACGTGAAAAAAGAAGAATCGAAAAAGAAGAGGAAAAAGAAAGAATAAAAGCAGAGAAAGAAAAAGCTGCAGCAGCAGCGGCATTGTCTTTAACTGTTCCGTTACATCAGGATATTCGCGCTAACGATGCGCATACTCAGCCGGAAAAAAGAAGAACGGACGCAAAGATCATGGAATATGAAATAATGCTTGCCGCAGAGAGGAAAACGGAAGATGCGCTGATAATAGCCGAACGGCAAAAAGCGAAAGAGGAGATCAGAAAAAAGCAGGAAGAGCAGGCAAGGCACACTGAGGAAAGAAGAAAAAGAGTTTCTGCTGAGATCAGCGATGAAGATCTGATGAAAAAGAAAAAAGAAATACAGGGAAGAATGCTTAAGCCGATACTTGAATCGTTTGAACTAAGATTTATGTCCGGAAAGCATGAGTTATCGCCGCATTGGATGATAGAGCTGAAAAAGCAGGCGGAAGCGATAAAAAAATACGAATACAAAAAAATATCCATAGAAGGACATGCGGACACTTTCGAGAATACGCCCAAAAAACTGTCAAGGTTAAGAGCCAAGACGGTGTATGATGAATTTGTAAACAGCGGAATATCCGCCGAAAAAATAGAATATGTAGGAGTTTCGTCGGTATTGCCTGCCGCTTCAAATGACACCGAAGCCGGAAGAATGGCAAACAGAAGAGTGGTTGTGGTGGTGGAATAAAGGCATAGAAAAGATAATAGATAAAAGGTTTTTTTGTGCTGAACTTGTTTCAGCATCTGGCCGTTAATTCTCCTCCTGCGTACTTACCTTTACACACAATTGGACGTCTCTAAAAACCATGTCTACGCCATGTCATTCCCGTGAAAACGGGAATCCATGTTTGCCATTGTCGTCGAGAAAAAAGCAATGTGGATTCCCGTTTTCACGGGAATGACAAACAGGTATTTTTTAGAGACACCCAATTGTAGATGTTTCCTTTTGCTGGGTGAGTGTCCGACGAAGTCACGAACCGCGAGACGTGAGCGCACCGGAAGCAACTTGACTGCTTGGGTTGCCTTTCGTAGGTAAATATTTTTCATGCGTTTTCCGTGCCCGTTGATACCGCACAGCTTGCTGTGCGGATATTCATTTTGGTATAATTAGAGTCTAACGATCGGATGTCTCTAAAAATCCAGTCCGCGCTGTGTTATTCCGATAAAAATCGAAATACATTTTTGTCGCTGCCGCAGGACAAATCCAAAAAAACGCAGATACCTGCTTTTGCCGGTATGACAAACTGAGTTTTTAGAGCAATCCGATTCCGTGATTATTATGAAAATTATTGATTATTTAAAGGTAAACCAGATGAAAAAAATCTTATTTCTATCGCTATTTTTGTTGTTGTTTTGCTTGGCTAAGGTTGGGGCGCAGCAAAATGCTGGGAATTATAATGACTTTAAAACTTATTTTGAAAATAGTAGTAACAATACAATCAATATAACCAGTGATTTTATATTTGGTAATAATGGTACTCCTACTTGGGGTACAAACTCTTCTGCTACCTATAAAACTATTAACGGGGGAAGTCATATATTAACAGGGAATGGCACTTCATCATATATAGAAGTAACTAACACAACTACATCATATACAAATAAATCTCTAATAATTAATGATATTACAATACAAAATATGTTATCTATGTATGGGGCAATTTATTTACATTCGAGCTATGATCAACCAGACGCTGATATTACTTTAAATTTATACAATGTTAATTTTTATAATAATAATAGAGCAATTACTACTTTTTTTAATGGTGATAATAATAGTAGATCAATCGTAATAATTGCCAGCGGAACTAATGTCTTTTCAAATAATAACTTTAACCCTAGTTACTCACCCGGTGGCGGAGCTATGTATTTAATTGACAGAACAGCTACTACTTTTATGGATAGTAATACGACTTTTACGGGAAATCAAATAACAAACGGTTCCGGCGGAGCGATATATATTACAGGAGCTAATGCTTCTTTAACTTTTTCAAACGGTGTAGTAGAATTTATAAATAATACGGCAAGCAGTAACGGCGGAGCGATATACAACAACGACAGAAGTAAAATAAGTTTTGAAAATAACACATCTGTTTTCACAAACAACAGTGCAGGAAATGCCTGCGGAGCAGTGCTTAATGATAATAGGGCAATAATAACAATTACAAGCTCTACAATGACTTTCAACAATAATAGCTCAAATAATACCGGAGCAGTGCTTAACCAGTTTAGAGCAGAAATAACAGTTACAAGCTCTACAGTGATTTTCAACAGTAATAGTTCAAATATTTTCGGCGGCGCGATAAATAACGGAAATAATTCAAGAATTTCATTTACGGAAAGCACTGTAACTTTCCACAGTAATAGGGCAAATAATTCCGGCGGTGCAATATTCAATGATAGTAATTCAGGAATAACATTCACAAGCGCTACAGTGATATTCAGCAGCAATACGGCATCTTCTGGCGGTGCAATATACAATACCGGTAATGCAAATATTTCATTTACTGGTAGTGCGGTAACATTCAGTAGCAATACAGCGGGAACTGATGGCGGAGCGATATACATTACAAACCTTGCTTCTTTTTTAAATTTTTCAAATTCAATCGTGGATTTTATCGGAAATCGAGCAAGCGGTATCGGCGGTGCGATATATATTACAGGAGCTAATTCTTCTTTAACTTTTTCAAGCGGTGTAGCAACATTTATAAGCAATACTGCATATAATGTTGCAGTTAGTGTTGTAAATAATGGCGGGGCTATATATGCCACAGACGGTTCAAATGTGACTTTTGAGAATGGAAATTTAGCAATATTTAACTATAACAGGGCAAGCAGCGGCGGGGCAATGTATGTAGACGCCGCAACTGCTACTTTTACAAATAGTATAGCGACTTTTACAGAAAATCGAGCTATAAACGGTTCCGGCGGGGCATTGTATATAAATATCGCAACTGCTGCTTTTATAAATAGTATATCGACTTTTACCGGAAATCAAGCTAGTAGTTACGGCTTCGGCGGAGCGATATATATTCTAGGTGATACCGACAGGTCTTATTTAAGTTTTATAGACAGTACAGCTACATTTACAGATAATATGGCGGGTCAAAATGGCGGAGCAATATATACTACAGGCAGTAATTCTTTTGTAAATTTCTCAAACAGCGTTGTGACATTTACAAACAATGCAGCCGGCTCCGGCGGAGCGATATACAATTATCAGAATTCAACAATTTCATTTACTGGCAGTAGTATAACTTTCAGTGGCAATACGGCATCTTCCTCTTTCGGAGGAGCGATATACAATGGTTCTTCTTCAACAATTTCATTTACCGACAGTAGTATAATTTTCAGTGGCAATACGGCAGATAGTAATAATGGTGGCGCGATATACAATATGAATGCTTCAACAGTAACATTTACTAATACTAATGCAATATTCAGCGGCAATACGGCATTTTCCGGAGGAGCGATATACAATAATACAAATTCGTTATTAAAAATATCAGGCGAAGGAGCTTTTATAGGAAACAAAGCAACGGCAACAAACGGAAACGGCGGAGCGATATACAATGCTGGACTTTTAGAGTTATCGGCAGACAGCGGAAAGAGCATATCGTTTACGGGAAACAGCGCCGGCTGGCAGGGAAATGACATATATAATACTGCTCAGGGAACGATAACGATAACTGGAGTCGGAACGGTAACGATAAGCAGCGGAATAAGCGGATTTGGCTTGATAGAAAAGAGCGCAGGAATATTTAATATAAACGGAAACAGTTCAGAATATACGGGAGTATTCACGCAGACAGGCGGAAATACGATAGTAACAAACAATACTTTTGCAGGCGTACATAATCTCAGCAACGGAAGCGTATTTGAGTTGGCAACGGGCGCAGCAATGAGCGCGGGCGCGCATTATGCATTAGACAATGCAACGATGACAATAAGCGCGGACAATGATTTAGCATTTGGCGGACAAATAAATGGAACAGGTTGGATAAACAAAACCGGCGCCGGGGATATGCATTTTATGTCCGGAGCGGACATAAATTTTGATGGAAGATTTGATTTGGCCGGCGGGAACGTACATTTTTCAACAAGCGCAAAAATAAGCAGTATGGAAATAGAAGCGGCGGGAACGCTGACTTTAGATGTGGATTTTATCGGTTCGCTTACAAGCGTGCTGTATTTTGAAGATATCACGATAAACACGGCAAGTAAGTTGCATATTAATTATATCGGTACACCTCCTGCCGCGGGTGCTGAGGTAACAATCTTTTACTCAAATATTGAAAATGGTGAATTTAGCGGTAATAATATAGCAGACGGCAGTTCCGGAAATTATACTTTTGAATGGAAAACTTCAAATATTTCCGGATATCAGTATATGGGACTTTTGACATATAACGGTCCTTTAGTTTTAGGCCCGTGGAATAATTTTGTCAGCGAGTACAAAACAGCGTCGGGAACTACAATACTTTTATCGACAAGTATAACGGCTGGGGCGATTCTC
>WRNH01000018.1 GCA_009776745.1 Endomicrobiia bacterium
AGTGAAAATATTGTGTTTTCGCATTTTGCGAAAACCTATTTGTATGTTTTGCCGCAGGCAAAACTCCTTATCTTCACTCTTCACTTTCCACTCTTCACTCTCTATATTTTATTGGCTCAAACTAGTTCTAGGCAAAGATCTCAATATGTACTTTACCGCGCCTTCCAGCGCCGAAGAAATGTCGAGGCCTTCGTAAGTGTAAGAATCGGACCATACTATTTCGTCCGTGTCGCTGTCGACCATATACGCGTAAATCCCGACGGTCGCATTGCTTGCCATTATTTTATTCGGTTCGCCAAGCCCGAAAGCGGAGCCCAGATCGTACATAGTCGAACCGCTTATTTCGGTTATATCTCCGGCATAAACCGCGTGACGACCGTGTCTCCTATCTTCTTCCGCAAGCCTGACCAGATATTTTTTATCCGGAACATATGAGGTAACGCTGCCTTCAATAAAGACGTCTGCTTGCGTATTTGCATCAACTTTAACTCTGTATCCTTTTGCAAGAAGCTGTCTTATAAAAGCGCTCTGCACGGAACTTCCGGAATTTGAATACTCTGTTTCAGAGATAAAATTGCCGACCCTTACGGTTTTTACCGAACTGAAATCATAATCTTGTTTTATCACGGCTCTCGGCGAAGCGCAGGCGGACAAAACAATAAAAAAGACAGCGGGAAAAAATATTTTTTTTATCATCTATTCTCCCTTAAGCTGCCTTATGTGTTTATCGGCAAGCGAACGCAATGCCTCGTTCTTTGAACGTTTATAAATTCTCTGCCACTTATCAATGGCTTTTTGGGTGTCGCCTTCTTTCTCGTAAATCATTGCCAGCATATAATGCGCCGCGACTATTTTTCTGTCTATTTTCAAAGCGTTTTCCAAACTGATCTTAGCTTCGGAATAGTTATTTTTTTCAAGCTGTATGATCCCCATAGCAAGATGATTGTCCGGAGTATTGGGATCATTTTGAAGTTTTTCTCTGACTATGGACATGGCTTCGTCGGCTTTCCCTTCGTTCAATAGCCTCAACGCATTTTCCAATTCCGAAGAATTTGCAAAAAGAGCGCAAACAAAAAAAACAGATAAAACAAACCCTGATAAAATCTTTTTCATTTTTACCTCAAAAGGCAGTGAGTAGTTAGTAGTGAGTAGGGAGTAGCTGTTGTGCGGGGCATTTCCCCGCTTATTAATAGGTGCGCGCTCCGCGCACTCCAAAACCTACTCCCTACTAACTACTCTCTACATCACTGTCTTTTTTCAATTTCTTTTATCTTCAATATTCTTGCTTCGTGACGGGCTTCAAACGAAGTTTCAAGCCAAATTCTTATTCTGTGGCACAGTTCGCTTACCGTCGCTTTTCTTGAACCCAGGCACAAAATGTCCGCGCGGTTATGCTGTGCGGCAAGAGCCGCAGTGTCTTCGTCCCAGCACGGAGCGGCAATTATCCCGTGAACTTTATTTGCGGAAATGCACATTCCTATCCCTGTACCGCAGATAAGAATGCCTTTCTCGGCTTTGCCATGCAAAACCGCTTCCGCGACTTTTACCGCATAATCCGGATAATCGCATACTCCTTCGCCCTCAAAACCGAAATCTTCAATTTCGTACCCGATGCTCGTCAAATACTCTTTGACCGTATTTCTTACTTCCGCTGCAGCATGATCATTGCCAAACGCCAATTTTTTGATTTTGTTCATTTTATTATTTCCGCTTTATCGCCGTTTTTTATTAATGCCGCATTGGCTTCTTCTATATCCAAATGGCATTCAAGTTCGGCGTTATTTTTATCTACTCTCATAACTATATTTTCAAAAACTACGGCGCGTTCCCCTGACGTTTTCATGGAAACCGTGTCGCCTGTTTTGTATCCGAATTCCTCGGCAAAAGACGCAGGCACGTGAACATGTCTCTTCGCAACTATACATCCTTCTTTAAGTTCAACAATGCCTTCAGTCCCTTTTAGCGTAACGCCCGCAGATCCGTCAAGATTTCCGGAAAGCCTTACAAAAGCTTCAATTCCTATTTTTCTGGCTTCGGACACCGTAATTTCAACTTGTGTTCTGATTCTTTCAGGCCCGACAATTCTTACTTTTTCAAGCATCCCTTTCGGCCCCAATACGTCGACAACTTCATTCGCCGCAAACTGTATCGGCTGCATAAGCGTTTTTTTTACCGTCAGCTTATAACCGGCTCCAAAAAGAGCTTCAACATGTTCTCTGCTGAGATGAATGTGCCTGTTAGACACGTTTACGGTCACTATAGTTTTCATAAAATGATTTTTAATATTTTACCAATTGAGTGAAAGATTCCGCTTCCAAACTTGCCCCGCCGACCAAACCGCCGTCAATATCAGACTGTTTCATAAGATCCGAAACATTTTTAGGATTTACCGAACCGCCGTAAAGAATTCTCACTTTATCCGCGGCATCGCCGTATATTTCTTTGTAAATTTTTCTTATAAAAGCATGCACTTCCTGCGCCTGCTGGGGAGTTGCGGTTTTTCCCGTGCCTATTGCCCAAACCGGTTCATAAGCAATAACGACTGCCGCGGATTCTTCAGCCGTAAGGTTTGCCAAACCGCCCCGGACCTGCGTTTCTACAACTTGGAAAGTTATATTTTTTTCTCTCTCTTCAAGAGTTTCGCCGACGCATACAATCGGGATAAGCCCCGCGCCAAAAGCCGCTTTTGTTCTTTTGTTGACAGTTTCGTCTGTTTCGCCGAAATACTGTCTTCTTTCGGAATGTCCGATAATAACATAAGAACATCCCGCGTCTTTTACCATCGACGGAGAAATCTCGCCGGTAAACGCGCCTTTTGCTTCCCAAAAAAGATTTTGCGCGCCTAAATTTATATTTGAATCTTTAATTTCATTGTATACCGCGTAAAGCGCCGTATACGTCGGACAAACAAGAATTTCAACGTCTGTCACATCCGCTACTGCCGTTTTTAAAGCTTTTACCATGGCAACTGCCTCACCGACGGTTTTGTTCATCTTCCAATTTCCTGCCATCAACGGTTTCCTCATAACTGCCTTCTCCTTTTATTTGATTTGTTTATAGATATGTAACAATAGAATAAGATTTTATCAGATTCGGAATGATTTTTCAATCTGTTTTGCGAAAGGGCGAATAGCTGACAGATAAAAGATAATAGAGCGTGTTCACACATATTACGCGCATGTGCGTAATATATGTGTGAACACGCTCTAGTTAATCGCAAGCTAAAAGCAGCTTTATTTTATCTATTATCTATTCTCTTTTATCTGCCTCTCTGTAGGCTTTCAAAGCCTCGGGAAAAACTTCCAAAACTTTTTCTATCACGCCTTGAAAAGCTGAAATAGCAATACCGTAATTTGTCACGGCAACACCGGCTTCTTTTGCTTTATTTATCCTTGCAAGCATGGCCTTTCTGTTCAAAGTACACGCGCCGCAATGAATTATAATTTTAAATTTTCCCAAATCTTTGGGATAATCCTGCCCGGAAGCAATTTCAAAATCAATATCCTGCCCTGTATATTCTTTAAGCCATTTAGGAATTTTCACCCTGCCGATATCTTCACAGGAAGCGTGATGCGTGCAAGCTTCGGCAATTAATACTTTATCGCCTTTTTTAAGATTTTTAAGCTTTGCCGCGCCTTTTGCCATTTCAACGATGTCGCCTTTTTCGGCGCTGAAAAGAATTGAAAAAGTGGACGTTTTTATGTTTTCAGGCGTTTTTGAAACGATCTCTTTTACGGCCTGCGAATCCGTTATGACAAGCGCCGGAGGATTTTTAAGATTTGCCAAAGCCGTCTCATATTCCGTATTTTTAACGGTATAAACAAGCGCGTTTAAATCAAGAATGCTTCTTGTCGTCTGCACCTGCGGCATTATAAGCCGCCCGCGCGGCGCGCCCAAATCTATCGGTACGACTAAAACGGCGGTTTCTCCATTTTTTATTATCCGTCTTAAAGGCGAAAAATCTTCTATGAAATTTTCCGGAAGAGTTTCGATAAGAAAGCTTTTTAACTCATCAAGAAAAAGGTCTCTGTCTTTTTTTATCGAAAACTCCAAAATATGCGGAGTAAAACCGCGAAGCTTATTTTTAAATAATTCCGAAGCCTGTTTTATGTCGGTCTTGCCGATAACCGCAAACAAAGGCGTTGATCTCTTTTGCGCTTCTTTGATTATATTTTCTTCAAACCCGCCGAAAACATCCTCTTCGCAAAGCAAAATAATAATATCGCAGGCGTCTAAAGCATTGTTTGCTTTTTCGGTTCTTATCTGGCCAAGCTGTGACATATCGTTTATCCCGGCGGTATCGATAAACGTGACAGGTCCCAAAGGATTAAGCTCCATTTGCTTATAAACCAGATCCGTAGTAGTTCCCGCGACTTCCGAAACTATCGAAGTATTTTGTCCGGTAATGAAATTCATCAAAGAAGATTTCCCTGTATTCGTGCGGCCGAAAATTCCTATTTGTACGGTTAATGATTTCATTGTTTTCATTTCTTGCCTTTGCTCTATTATCTATTCTCTCTTATCTCTCTGCTGCGCGGCGTGTCAGTGGGACGGAGCAATTTACACCAACAGCCGTGTCAATTCCTCCGTCCCCCAGACACTTATCTATCTGCCTTTTAAACTGTCGCCTTTTGAGAAATCCAATGTTCTGCCGGTTTCTTCTGCCATTTTTTCCAAATAATCTACAATATCGGCATTTTCTTTTAAGCAGCGTTTACCCGGATAAATCTCATATTGTTTTCTGTATTTATACGGAGTAAAGTTCGGCATTATGACATTTGCGCCGGCTCTTAAAGCGTTTTTTCTTAAATCTTCGTCTTTTTTTATGCTTCCTAAGGCGGTTGTCGCAGGCAGATGGGCATTTTTTGTGATTATTCTCGTCAATGCTATGGTTTTTATCGTAAGATACGGGTCGCCGTCCGGATAATTTTTCAGCATACTTTCGCAGTGCGCGATAAACGGGTTTATGCCTATCATATCAAAATCTTCTTTTGAAAAAAACACAATATCATTGGCAATGTCTTCCGTTGTCTGGTCTTTCAAACCTATAATTATCCCGCTACCTGTCTGAAAACCCAGCTTCTTTAACATACGCAAACATTCCAGCCTGCCGTCAAAGCTCATCTGCGGGTGCAGTTTTTCATAAAGTTTTTTATTGCTAGTTTCAATTTTTAAAAGATATCTGCCGGCTCCGGCTCTTTTCCAATTTTCGTAAAGTTTTTCTTCCTGCTCGCCGCAGGAAAGAGTAATCTGCATGTCAAATTCTTTTTTTATTTTTTTCACAACATGCGTCAGCATGTCCCAATCGAAGCCGGAATCCTCCCCTGACTGCAGCACGACTGTTTTAATTCCGGTTTTATAAACTTCACGCGCGGCTTCAAAAATTTCAGCTTCATCCATGCGGTATCTTTCTATTTTTTTGTTGCCTGCATTAAGCCCGCAGTAGTAACAATTATTTTTACAGTAACTTGAAAACTCGACAATACCTCTCAACAAAATCCCGTTTCCGCAAAACTTCCTCCGGACGGAATCTGCAAACTCTAAAACCGCGCCGCTTTCGGCATACGGAATATCCAAAAGCTTTATCAAAGAATCAAAAACTTTTGAGTTAACTTCAAAGACATCGGATAAAAGTTCTTTTATGATTGCCATAGTTTTAACGACAGATATACCGCCCGCGGAGTTTATCCTCAAAATTTGTAACCTGGGGCATCCGAATTACCGGCTCTTGCGTTTTACTTATTACCTATTACCTGTTACCTGCCTTATACGTATTCGTCTCTTATGCCATTATCTATGTTTTTAAAAAACCGTTCCAATAATTTCAGGCTTTTTTCATCAAGATTTTTTTTGTAGTTTTCAATAAGTTTATACCCTGCTTCTTTTACTTCGGGCGCTGCAAAATCTTCAAGATACTCTTTCAAAGTTATCAAAGCGTTCATGTCGCACATATGTTTTATTTCGCCGGGTTTTGCCAAATCCATAAAAGTTTCGCCGGTACGGTTTTTGCGGTAACACGCGGCGCAAAAACTCGGAAGAAAACCCTGCGCAAGCAAGGACTGCGCAATTTCGTTGAGCGACCTTTGGTCATTTAATGAAAACTGCCTGTCCATATGTTTATTATGCTCATCGGTTTCTTCATATCCGCCGGGCGTAACTTTAGATTCAGCGCTAATCTGAGATACACCTAAATTTACAAGTTCGTCTCTAAGTTCTGCCGTTTCTCTGGTAGACATTATTATTCCTGTATATGGAACGGAAAGCCTTAATACGGCGACTATTTTTTTTAAATCTCCGGCCATGATCTGATAATCCGGACGGGAAGCATAATCCGAACCCGGCGCCGGCTCTATGCGCGGCACTGAAATCGTATGCGGGCCTATGCCGTATTTATTTTCCAAATATTCTATGTGCATAAGCATTGCCAGTATCTCAAAGTCCGGTTTATAAAGGCCGAGAAGAGGACCGATGCCTACGTCGTCTATGCCTGCCGCAAAAGCATTATCTATGGCGTCAAGCCTGTTGTCGGGATCGGATTTAGGACCTGCTATATGAAGTTTTCTGTAAGTTTTCTCGTGGTATGTTTCCTGAAATATCTGATATGTGCCGATCCCTGAAGTTTTGAGTTTTTCAAAATCTTCAATGCTCATGGGCGCGGCATTTACGTTTACTCTTTTTATTTTATTGCCCTTGTACTCAGCCGCATATATCGCTTTTACCGCATCGACATAATAATCTATATTCCGATGCGAAGAAGGCGCCTCGCCGGCAACCATCAAAATGCGTTTATGTCCTCTTTTAAGAAGAATTTCGGTTTGCTCTTTTATTTCTTGGATCGAAAGGCGTTTTCTTACGGCAAGTTTATTGTTTGCGGCAAAACCGCAATAAAGACACGAATTAGCGCAGATATTGCTTATATAAAGCGGCACAAACAATACGACGCGTTTTCCGTAAATCGTATTTTTAACGTATGCCGCCGCTTCATAGATTTTTTTAAGGAGGATTTCGTCTTTTACCGATAACAATTTCGCGGATTCTTCGAGAGTTAATCTTTGAAGCCGCTTTGTTTTTTCAAGAATCTTTTCTATTTCTTCGGGTTCCGGTTCAATTTCAAGCAAAGAGTTTATCTTTGCTTCGTCAATGTGTTTCACTTTATTTTTCCGTCTGCCTGTAGCTCTTAATAATTTCTACGACCTTTTTAGGATTTAAATCGCCGTGGATTTTTCCGTTTATCATTATGACCGGAGCCAGACCGCACGCGCCCAGACATCTTGCTTCCTGAAGCGTGAACATCATGTCATTGGTCGTCTCGCCTTCTTTAATTTTTAATTCGTCTTTCAGAGCATCCATAACCTCGCTCGCGCCCTTAACGTAGCATGCTGTGCCAAGACATACCGAAATAACGTATTTGCCTCTCGGCGCAAGGTTAAAGTAATGATAAAAAGTGGCAACACCCCATATATTTGCCGTCGGAATATTCATCGTTTCCGATATAAATCCCATGGTTTCTTTGCTCAAATATCCGTAAAGTTCCTGCGCCTTATGCAAAACCGCAATAAGATAAGAATCCGGATTATCCTTTTTCAGATATTCTTCAATAAAAATTTTCAATTCGTTTTGTTTTGCGTCCATATTTTAAAACCCCTTTAACGGCAGGTAAAAAGTAATAGGTACGACAAAAACAACCTCAACATTTTTTCAGGATAGCAATCCTTTTTTTACCTATTACCTATTACCTTTTACCTGCCGTTTACTTGTCGTTTTTTACTTTTTACCTGCCTTTGTCGTTATGCCTTTCGGAAAATGCTGTTTATAGTGCGTATGCAAAAGTTTGTGCGATTTTTCGCTTAAAGGCTTGCCTAAAAATTCGTCATAAAGTTTTTTAATGTCCGGGTTTTCATGGCTTTTTCTTATCATTTTGCCTTTATCCGAATCGTACAAAGCCTGCGCCCTGAGTTTTAAAAGATTCGGGTCAAAAGGTTCGGATCCAAGTCCCGCGTACGGCTGACCGCCCCCGCCGACGCATCCTCCGGGACAAGCCATAATCTCAATAAAGTGATATTTATTTTTATCTTTTCTAACTTCGCTTAAAAGTTTTGACGCATTGCCCAGCCCGTGCGCGGCCGCAAAACGTATTTCCGTTCCGGCGACGTCTATCTTCCCTTCTTTTATTCCCTGAAGTCCTCTTGCCGCCTGAATATCTATATCGCCTAAAGTTTTTTCCGTCGCAAGCTCATAAGCTGTTCTTAACGCCGCTTCCATAACGCCGCCCGTCGCGCCGAAAATCGTTCCGGCTCCCGAAGACATGCCGAGAGGCGAGTCAAACTCTTCGCCTTTAAGTTCGGTAAGATTTATACCGGCGGATTTAAGCATCCAGCCAAGCTCTCTTGTCGTAAGCGCGTAATCGGTCATTTGCATTCCGTCAATCATAAGTTCCGGTCTTTGCGCTTCATACTTTTTGGCTACGCAGCACATAAAAGCTATGTTTACCATATTTTTCGGATCCGCACCGATTTTTTCAGCAAAGTAAGTTTTAGTGACGGAACTCAGCATTGACATCGGCGAACGGCAGGTGGAAACATTAGGGATCAAATCCGGATAAAACTGCTCCATCGCTTTCATCCACGCGCTGGAACAGGAAGTTATCATCGGAAAAACTCCACCGGTTTTTAATCTTTCCAAAAATTCGCTCGCTTCTTCCACGATCGTTAAATCGGCTGCAAACTGCGTGTCGAAAACATAATCAAATCCGAGTTTTCTCAATGCGGCGGCCGTTTCTTTTTCCCAGTTTTTACCAGGCTTTATGCCGAAATATTCGCCTATCGCGACCCTTACCGAAGGCGCTATCTGCGCGATTTTTATTTTTGATTTGTCGTTTAAGACCGCGAAAGCTTCTTCTATATAACCGTGTTCCATAAGCGTTGCCGTCGGACATACGTTAACGCACTGTCCGCAGGTCGAACATACGCTGTCTTTGAAAGATTGACCGAAAGCGGGTGAAACTTTTGTATTTATGCCTCTGCCGGCAAAATCTATGGCATTCATATTTTGCACTTCCGAGCAGACTCTTACGCATCTGCCGCACAATACGCATTTTTCCTGATTGTTTGCTATGCAGGGAGACGCATTGTCTTTTTCATAATGTTTTCTCTCGCCTTCAAAAGCTCTTTCTTCCAACCCGGCAACTCTCGCCAAATTCTGCAGCTCGCATATGCCGTTTCTTTTGCAAATATTGCAATCCTGCGGATGATTATCCAAAATAAGTTCTACTATTTCTTTTCTTGCTTTTCTTATCGCTTCCGTATTAGTGTAAATTTTCATCCCTTTGCTGACGGGATGCGCGCACGAAGCGACAAAATTCTTCATCCCTTCGATTTCAACTATGCATACGCGGCATCCGCCGTACAGCGACAATTTCGGATGATAACAAAGGCTGGGAATTTTATAGCCCGCCATCGTAGCGGCCTGCATAACCGTTATTCCTTCAACAACGTCATAAGCTTTTCCGTTTATATGAATTTTTATCATTACACGTTCTCCAGTATTGCGGAATCTTTTTTAATTGCGCCGAATTTACAGGTTTTATAGCATCTGCCGCATTTAATGCATTTTGCCAAATCAATTTTATGTTTTGCTTTGACAGCGCCTTCAATGGCGACGACAGGGCACTCTCTTTTGCAAATTCCGCAGCCTATGCATTTATCCGTAACATAATAGTTGACAAGCTTTTCGCAGGCATTTGCCCTGCATTTTTTTTGTTTTATATGCTCTTCGTACTCAGCCCTAAAATTTTTGATCGTACTCAAAACAGGATTCGGGGCCGACTGCCCCAAACCGCAAAGAGAAGCCTGCTTTATAACGTTTCCAAGCCTTTCAAGCTTTTCAATATCACCGTCTTCGCCCTTGCCGTGCGTTATCCTGTCAAGAATTTCGAGCATCCTCTTTGTGCCTTCGCGGCACGGAACGCATTTTCCGCAAGATTCGCTCTGCGTAAACTCAATAAAATATCTTGCAAGGCTTACCATGCATGAATCTTCGTCTATTATAATCATTCCGCCCGAGCCCATGATAGAACCAGCGGCAGCCAGCGATTCGTAATCTATTTTTGTGTCAAGAAACGCTTCGGGAAGACATCCTCCGGAAGGCCCTCCGGTCTGGACGGATTTGAATTTTTTACCGTTCGGTATTCCGCCGCCTATATCATAAACAATTTCTCTGAGAGTCGTGCCCATCGGAACTTCAACAAGGCCGGTATTTTCTATTTTTCCGGCTAAAGCAAAAACTTTTGTTCCTTTTGACTTTTCCGCGCCGATACCGGCAAACCACTTTCCGCCTTCAATAATAATCGCGGAAATGTTTGCCCATGTTTCGACATTGTTTACAAGCGTAGGTTTTGAAAACACGCCGCTTGCCGCCGGAAAAGGCGGCCTTGGTCTTGGCATTCCTCTTTTTCCTTCTATTGAATTGATCAGAGCCGTTTCTTCTCCGCAGACAAAAGCTCCGGCGCCAAGACGTACTTCAATATCAAAATTGAATCCCGAACCTAATATGTTTTCACCTAAAAATCCTTCTTTTCTAGCCGCGTCAAAAGCTTTATAAAGTCTTTCAACCGCCAAAGGATACTCCGCTCTTATGTAAATTATCCCTTTTGAAGAACCGACGGCATAACCGCCTATGATCATTCCTTCTATCACGCTGTGAGGATCTCCTTCGATCGCGCTTCTGTCCATAAATGCGCCGGGGTCTCCCTCATCGGCATTACATACGACATACTTTTCAGGATCTTTTTCTTTCGCGGTAAACTCCCATTTTAATCCGGTAGGAAATCCCGCGCCTCCTCTGCCTCTTAAACCCGATTTTTTTATCTCTTCAATAATTCCCGAAGGTTTCATATCCGTCAAAACTTTCGCAAGAGCTTCATATCCGTGCGCATTGTAAATGTAATCGTATATGTTTTCAGGGTCTATCATGCCGCAGTTTCTCAAAGCTATGCGGAACTGCTTGCCGAAAAAATTTATGTCGCTAAAGGTTTTTTTAAAGTTATCTGTTATCATTTTATCACCCATTCCGATATAATTTCGCCTTTTTTAAGATGCCTTTCTATTATTTGGCGGGCTTTTTCTTCGTTTACACGGACATACTTTACGGTATCTTTTCCGTTTTCAACGACTTCGACCGTAGGCTCAAGATTGCATCTTCCGGCACAGCCTTTTTTGCTTACAAAAACATCGGGCATACCTTTAGTTTCCGACTGAAAAATATCCATAACGGGCTGCGACCCTGCCGCAATTTCACATGTGGCAAGCCCGACGTAAACGCGTTTTGCCCTGAAAAACCCGTCGTTTTGCAATACTTCTTTCGCTTTTTCCTTCTTCAATTGTAAAACTTCCCTCGGCGAGGCCATTGTTCCCCCTGTAGAACCTGCAGATGTGTAAAAATTTTGTAATTTTTGTGGTAAAAAGAAACCAATTTTCATTGATTTTGAGTCAGAAGTATATCATTTGTATTACGCTCTTGTCAAGCCGCGCTCTCAAGCCGCCTTTACACTCTCGCGCTTTTTTTATAAAATCAATACTAATGAAGAAAAGTAAACCTCTTTTTATCACTATGGAAGGCGGAGAAGGTTCCGGCAAAACAACACACTCACATCTTTTAAAAGAGTATCTGGAAGACAAAGGGTTTTCCGTAATACTGACAAGAGAACCGGGCGGCACTGTTTTGGCTGAATCTATCAGAAAAATTATTCTGGAACCCGGTTCAAACCTTGTGCCTTTGAGCGAACTTCTTTTATACGAAGCGGCAAGAGCCCAGCACATTCAGGAAATTATTTTGCCGGCGTTAAGAAACGGAAAAACCGTGATATGCGACAGATTTACGGACGCTACCGTTGCTTATCAGGGTTACGGCAGAAAACTGAATTTGTCTCTTATACAAAAACTCAATGCCGCGGCGTCTTTCGGTTTGAAACCGTTTATAACGATATATATGGACATAAACCCTTCTCTCGGCGTAGGCAAGGCAAAAGATTTAGATAAAGAATCCTACGGAAAAAGCGGAGACAGGATAGAAAGAGAATCTTTAAGTTTTCACAAGGCGGTTAGAAAAGGTTATCTGGCGCTTGCGAAAAAATATCCGAAAAGAATAAAAATCATCAAAACAAATCCCGACGTAAATAAAACGCGGGATTTGATAAGAAAGGAAATAGATAGGCGGATAATTAGTAATTACTCACTACTAACTACTCACTGCCGTTAATCGGGGTTTTTGTGTTTGAAAACATACTTGGGCAGCAAAAAATAAAAAAAATTCTCTCCGGCCAGATCAAAAGCGGAAAGATCCCGCACGCTTATATATTTATGGGACAAAACGGCGTAGGAAAAAAGCTGACAGCCGTTGAATTCGCAAAAATACTTAACTGCACGACAAACGACTTTACTAAAACTGATACAGGCGCGTGCGGAAAATGTCTTAACTGTGAAAAAATATCCAAAAACTCTCATCCGGACTTTCACCTTATAGATTTCGCAAAACAGGCCGAGATGCTTGACGAAGATTTTGAAAAACAAAAAACGCTTAAAATTGAAACTATACGATATGTGCAAAAAGAAGTCGCGACAAAAACGCATGAAGCAAAATGGAAATTTTTTGTGATCGAACCTGCGGAAAAGATGAACGCCGCGGCGGCTAACTGCCTGCTGAAAACGCTTGAAGAACCGCCTGATAATACGATACTCATTTTGGCGGCAAGGCACAAAGAAACGATCCCTCAAACGATAGTTTCACGTTCGCAAACATTGTTTTTCCAGCCTTTGGAACAAGACCAGATCTCAACTTTTTTAATGCTCAATCATTCTTTGTCTGCTTCAAAATCGCTGGAAATAGCCGCGCTTTGCGAGGGTTCCATTGAAGAAGCCGTAAAACTTATTGACGGAAACGAAAGCGAAGGGCTTTCGCTTTGGCTGAAACTTAAAACGGAAGATATGTATGTGTCCGACATATTGGAACTTTCAAGAAAAATTTCGCGAGACAGGGAAAAAGCCGTCGAATACATTGACGCGATGATCGCGGAAGCAAAAAAAGATTTCAGGCTTTACCCCAAAAGCGCAGCGGATTCGCTGGACTTGCTGACAAAATCCCGGACGCTCCTTTTGCAAAACGTCAACGCGCAGACTGTTTTGGACAATTTGCTTTTTGATTTAAAAGAAATTAAAGATAACTCAAGCACGCTGAGAATATAACTGATAAAGGCAATTACGAATTACGAATTACGAATTACGAATAAAAGACTAAAAAGCCTTTTGTCGTTGATTTGTAATTTGTAATTGGGACGAAGTCCCCGTAATTCGTAATTGTTTTTCAAACGGGAGATAAACATGCCAATTGTAGTCGGAGTGATGGTAAGAAGAATTAAAGATAAAATCTATGCCGAAGGCGGGCATTTGGATTTAAAAACGGGCGACAGGGTTATTGTGGAAACGGAACACGGGCTTGAAGCCGGAGTCGTATGCGAACGCGAAAAGAATGTCGCTAAAGGTAAAGATCATATCGGCAAAGTAATAAGAAAGATTAACGAAGATGATAAAAGAAAACTCGCGGACAATGAAGCCAGAAACCTTAAAGCGCAGGCGATCGTAATCGATAAAGCCGACGATCACGAGCTGGATATGAAGCTTACATGCGTGCAGTATACTTTTGACCGTTCCAAACTTTTCGTTTATTACACGTCCGAAACACGCGTTGATTTCAGAGAGCTGATAAAAGATTTGGGACATATCCTTAAAACCAGAATACAGATGGTGCAGATAGGAGTAAGGGACGAATCGAAAATGGTCGGCGGAATAGGCACGTGCGGACAGGTTTTGTGCTGCCAGAGTTTTTTGAAAGATTTTAGTTCCGTCACCATAGATATGGCAAAAGAGCAGGATCTTTCTTTAAATACCGCAAAACTTTCCGGCCTTTGCGGAAGACTGATGTGCTGCATAGCTTACGAGAACGAACATTATGTCAAAGCAAAAAAAGGTTTGCCGGAGATCGGAAGCATGATTTCAACGCCTAACGGCAGAGCAAAGCTTGCCGCGATAGACTGCATAAGAGAAACGGTGACGGCGGATTTCAGCGAAAGAGAGTTTAAGACTTATTCCATAGAAGAAATAAAAAACAGAAACAGAAAGGATTCAAAATGAAATTTTACATAACAACGCCGATCTATTATGTAAACGATATCCCGCACATAGGCCATTCTTATACGACCATAGCCGCCGACATCGTGGCGCGATGGAAAAGACTGAACGGTTTTGACGTATATTTTTTAACAGGCACCGACGAGCATGGCACAAAGATCGCCCAAGCCGCAAAAGAAAAAGGGAAAACCCCGCAGGAACTTGTCGACGAAACCAGCGCAAGATATAAAGAGGCATGGAAACTGCTCAATATTACAAATGACGATTTTATACGCACTACGGAAAAAAGGCACGGGCATACGGTACAAAATATCGTTCAAACGCTTTTCGACAAAAAACTTATTTTTAAACACAAATACGAAGCGCTGTACTGCATAGGCTGCGAAAAGTTTCTATCCGAAAAAGATTTGGATGAAAACGGCTGCTGCCCCGACCATAAAAAAAAGCCCGCGCTGCAAGCCGAAGAAAATTATTTTTTCAAACTTTCGGCTTTTCAGGACGATCTTCTTAATAGAATAACGAATCCTTCGCATGAAGAACATTTGGAAATACAGCCTGAAGAAAGACGAAATGAAATTGTAGGCAAACTTAAACTCGGTCTTGAAGACATAAGCATATCCAGAACTGCCGTCGAATGGGGCATTCCGCTTCCTTTCGATAAAGAACAGACGGCTTATGTCTGGATAGACGCTTTGATCAATTATGTCACCGGAGTCGGATATCCGGACGATAAAGAAATGTTTGAAAAATACTGGCCTGCGGACGTGCATCTGATGGCAAAAGAAATTTTATGGTTTCATTCCGTCATATGGCCGTCCGTTCTTATGGGCGCCGGTCTTGCAACGCCGAAGAAAATTTATTCGCACGGCTGGTTTACAATGAACGGCAGCAAAATGTCAAAAACCCTCGGGAACGTGATTTATCCTGAAGAACTTGTTGAAAAGTTCGGCGTTGACGCCGCAAGATATCTTGCGGTTACGCTTATACCTTTCGGTCCCGACGGAGATATTTCATGGACAGGGCTTACGCTCAAATACAATGTTGATCTGGCAAACAACCTCGGCAATCTTGTTTCAAGAACCATAAAAATGGCTGAAAAATATTTTGATTTAAAAGTTCCGCAATGCAATCCGGACTTGGAACTTGTAAAAAAAGCCGCTAAAATCCTGGATGAAGATTTTGCTCCGGCTTTAAACGATCTTCATTTTCATAAAGCCGCTGAAGCGCTTCAAAATGCGGTAACTCTTGTAAACCAGCAGATAGAAAATGACGCGCCGTGGAAGCTGGCGAAAACCGACCCTGACAAATTGCCGGCGTGCATATATTCATATTTGCAGGCTGCCGATTTAATAGTCATGTATCTTTTGCCTTTCATGCCGGAACTTTCCGTAAAAATATGGAACATATGCGGCGCCGAAGGAAATATCGAAGAAACGGCAAAAAAATATTTTAAAGACAAAATAATTCCCGAAAAAGGTTTTTCCGTTTCAGGCTCACAGCTTCAGGCGGCGCAAGTTTTATTCCCGCGAATACAAGCGGAAAAACGGCAGTGAGTAGGGAGTAATTGCCGTTCCGAAAGGAAGAAAATATGATAATAGACACGCACGCGCATTTGACCGACTCTAAATTTGACGCCGACAGAGACGAGGTTCTTAAAAGAGCTTTTGACGCCGGCGTCGGCAAAATAATTGAAATAGCGTGCGAAACCGAAATTTGGGACAAAGCAAGAGAATTCGCAAAAAAAGATAATATATATGTTTCCTACGGCATACATCCTCACGAAGCGGACAAAGCCCGTGAAAAAGATTTTGAAAAATTGGAACTTTTGCTGCAGGAAGAAAAAACCGTGGCAATAGGCGAAATAGGATTAGACTATCATTATGATTTTTCTCCGCGTAAAACCCAGAGAGAAGTGTTTTTAAAACAGCTTGATATCGCAAAAAAATACAATAAAACGTTGATAATACACTGCCGCAGCGCTTATGCTGAACTGATAACTATATTAAACAACTATAAAGATTTACCCAAAGGCGTGATACACTGTTATACGGGAACGCCCGAAGAATCGAAAATACTTGTTGAAACTGGTTTTATGCTCGGTATTGACGGACCCGTAACTTTTCCTAGATCCGACAAATTAAGACAGGTAGTTGCGGAAACGGACATCTCAAAACTTTTAATAGAAACAGACTGCCCGTATCTTGCCCCGCAAAAATACAGAGGTCAAAGAAACGAGCCTGCATATATTGCAGAAACTTTAAAAAAAATAGCCGAAGTAAAAAACATTTCTTTTGAAGAGGCGGAAAAAACAACTTACAGGAATGCCGCTGGGCTGTTCGGCATATAGTCTGTAATTGCTGAAAGCCGAAGCATTGAACAGCCATTACAGCAAAGCTGTCTCAGACGACAGACAACGGCTATTCCATGGCTTTCATGTGTTTATCGCGCCTCAGGCGATTATTTCCATTATGCTTGCAGATATGATAGAATTGACAAAAGCAAGCTGTTAAGCCTTTCTTTTGTTCCGGAATGTTTTAGCCGCGGAACCGAGTTTGCAGTTAAATTGTTTCTATGCAAGAGGAAAAAATGTTTATAGGCTTCGGTTACGATGTTCACAGATTTAAAAAAGGAAGAAAACTTATTCTTGGCGGCGTTGAGATTGCCTCTCCTAAAGGCCTTGACGGACATTCCGACGCGGACGTTTTGATACACGCTTTAATGGACGCTTTGCTTGGCGCGGCCGGGCTTAACGACATCGGACATTTTTTTCCGAACACAAACTCTAAATACAAAGGGATTTCCAGCATAAAACTTTTAGAAATCATTTACAAAGAGCTAAAGAAGCGAAACTTCAAAATTAACAATGTCGATATGACAATAATAGCCGAAAGTCCGAAAATTTATCCTTATATAGATAAGATGAAAGAAAATATTTCAAAAACGATAAAATTGAACAAAACAAGAATAGCCGTAAAAGCCACGACAAACGAAAAAATGGGATTTTTGGGAAGAGGCGAAGGCATGGCGGCAATGGCTATGGCGTCAATACGGCAATAAATGCACAAATTAGAGTGTGTCGACACACCCTAGAAAGCCTGCCATAAGCAAAGCCGAATGGGTGAACGTGCAGCAACAGCTATTTAAAAACCGGCCTTTAGGTTCTTAAAGATTTTAAACAATGATCAAACTTTATAACACTCTCACAAACAGAAAAGAAGAATTTAAACCGCAAAAAGGAAACGAAGTTTCCGTGTATGTTTGCGGGATAACTCCTTATGACGAAACGCATCTTGGACATGCGCGCGCTTATGTGGCTTTTGACATTATAATAAGGCATCTGTTAAACAGAGGTTATGGCGTAAAACATGTACAAAATTTTACCGATGTCGACGACAAAATAATTAAAAGAGCCGCCGAAAATGGCGTTTCCCCTTTGGCTCTCGCGCAGGTTTACATGGACGGCTATTTTACCCAAATGGAAAAATTAAACGTTTTAAAAGCCGGACAGTATCCGCGCGTAACCGAAATGATCGCGGATATTGTTTCTTTCGTACAAAAGCTTATTGACAAAGGATACGCCTACGAAACAAACGGCGACGTTTATTTTTCGGTTGAAAAATTTAAAGATTACGGCAAACTTTCAAAAAGAGATTTGGCCGATAACCGCTCGGGTGCAAGAGTTGAGGTAAATGAAGAAAAAACGAACGCCTTTGATTTCGCATTGTGGAAAAAAACGAAAGAAAACGAACCCGACGAGACTTCATGGGACAGTCCGTGGGGCAAGGGAAGGCCCGGATGGCATATTGAATGTTCCGTAATGTCTTCAAAACTTCTCGGCGATACCATCGACATACACGGCGGCGGGCAGGATTTGATTTTCCCCCACCACGAAAATGAGATCGCGCAAAGTGAAGCGGCAACGGAAAAACAGTTTGTAAAATACTGGATCCATAACGGTTTTGTAACCGTTAATAAAGAGAAAATGTCAAAATCCGCAGGAAACTTTTTTACGCTTAAAGAAATCTTTGAAAAATACAGCCCGCGCGTTGTCCGCTACTATCTTATGACCCAGCATTACAAAAGCCCGCTTGATTTTTCAGATTCGGGGCTTGAAAGCGCAAAAAACGCCTTACAGGGTCTGGACGACGCTTATTTAAGGCTTTGTCAGAAAGTTATGAAAAATGAAGATATTGCGGATCCTGACTTAATAAGATTAAAAAATAATTTTTTAGAAAGCCTTGACGACGATTTCAATTCGGAAAAAGCGCTTTCTTACCTTCACGAACTAAAAAATATAATTTTGAACGAACTTTTCGCTTCTGACAAACGCAGGCTTGCGCAGTTAAAATATCTTTTTGAAAGCATGTTTGCGGATTCGTTAGGAATTATTTTGCCTAAAACGCAAACAGATGAAGATTTGCAGCGGCTTTTAGACGAGAGGAATGCCGCAAGAGCCGCCAAAAACTGGCCGGAAGCCGACAGACTGAGAAAAATCATAGACGCAAAAGGTTACAAAATTACCGATAACCCCGACGGCAGCTCTGCTTTGACGAAAAAAATATAAAAACGGCAAAAAACAATTATGGCGCATAATAAATTTTATAAAAAAACAATGCGGGAACAGCCTTTGGACAATATCGTCTACGGCAGGAATTCCGTTTTGGAACTGCTCAAAGCCGGAAAAAGGACGGTAAATAAAATAATTGTAGCGCAAACCGCGCGCGGCGGCGCTGTCAACGAGATAATTGATTTGGCAAGAACTAAAGGCATTGCCGTTCATAATGTGCCGCCGGAAAAACTTGATAAATATTCCGAAAATTCCCAAGGGATCGCCGCGGAAGTTTCACCCATACAATATTTTGAAATTGAAGATTTGATCGCTTTAGCTAAAAAAGGGACAAACTCCCCTCTTTTGGTTTTATTGGACGGCATTGAAGATCCTCACAATTTAGGAGCGATCATAAGAAACTGCGTGGCATTCGGCGCGGGCGGCGTGATAATACCGAAATGGCGCGCCGCAGGAGTTACCGAAACCGTTTCAAAATCTTCGGCAGGCGCGATAGAACATATTGCGATAGCAAGAGTCACAAACACAAACCAAACTATAGATCTATTAAAAAAACATGGCTTTTGGGTGGCGGGCGCTGAAAACGGAGGACAGATCCTTGAGGATGCAAAGCTTCCTTTTCCGCTTGCTTTAGTAATAGGCAGCGAAGGTTTCGGGCTTCATAACTTAACAAAGAAAAACTGCGACTTTTTGATTTCAATTCCTCAGACAAATACGATCTCTTCTTTAAACGCTTCCTGCGCTTCGGCTGTAATTCTTTATGAAATAACGAAACGGCAATTTAAAATTAACAAATGATTAGAAATTCATCCGGACGGATTTAGCAGCAGAATAAAATTTGCAGAACGGAAAACAAGTCCGGAAAAGCAAAACTCCGAAAAGACATTTGAGTTTTTTAGGTCTAATTGTTAATTGCCTCTAAACTTTTCCTGCGCGAGTATTTTAAGCTGTTTAAAATCCGTTTTGCCGGACCCGAGAGATGGAAAATCATCTACTTTGTAAAAATTTTCTTTTTTGGGGACCCATAACTTCGGCAGGCCTTTTACGTATAAACTTTCTAAAATACAGTCAACGTTTCTGTCTCCCTTATACAATACTATAAGCCGTTCGCCTTTTTTATCGTCAGGCACAGACACGACAAAACAAAAACGTTCTTCTCCGGAGTCGCAGGCGGCAGTTTGTATCTCTTCTTCAATTCTGACAAGCGGCACCATTTCGCCGCCTATTTTAGAAAATCTGCTCACTCTGTCGGTTATGGCAATAAAGCCGTCTTCGTCTATGATAGCTATATCTCCGGTTATATACCAGCCGTCTTTTAAAACTTCGGCTGTTTTTTCGGGCTCGTTTAAATAACCTTTCATAACATTGGGTCCTTTGATCAAAAGCATCCCTTCTTTTCCAAAAGGAAGCAGTTCAAGCGTATCGGGATCAACTATTTTTGCGGCAATGCCGGGCAAAGGGTGTCCCACCGTGCCGAATTTGTTGCCTATCTGGCGTTTTTTTGTTTTCGGGTCTATATAACACGGAATGCAAAGAGAAGCGATCGGGGAAAGTTCCGTTGTGCCGTAACCTTCAAAAACGGTTTTCTGAAACTTTTCGTAAAAGGCTTTAGAAACCGAACTCTTCAACTTCTCAGCTCCGGATATAACGATCCTTAAAGACTCAAACTGTTCCGTAGTGCATTTTCTGGCGTAAGAGTTTAAAAAAGTCGGAGTGCCGAAGATCATGGTACACTTATATTTTTGCGTAAGTTCGCCGATTTTTTGCGATTCCATAGGGCTTGGATGATAGGCAACTCCCACGCCGTAATAAGCACAAAGCCAGAAAGTAGCCGTATATCCGAAAGAATGGAAAAGAGGCAGTATTCCGGCGATCACGTCTTTTTCGTTTATACCTATAATTTTAAACGCCGCTTCTATGTTTGAAGCTATATTCTGATGCGTAAGCATTATGCCTTTAGGTTCGCCCGTCGAGCCGCTTGAAAAAACTATCGTAGCGATATCGTCAATATTCTTTTTATCGCCTTTTACATATTTCTTGACAAGAAGCCTCGCCGGCAAAAATAATGCCTCAAACAAAATGCAAAGCGTTTCAAACGTTTTAACGCTTTTTTTTAAGTCTTCGACGTACACAAGCAAACCGCTGCCGTCAAAAGCGCGCATATTGATTTTTTCCAGAAACGCGCGTGAAGTTATCACCTGCTTCATATTACATTCTTTTATACAATGCTTAAGAGTATCAGGAGAAGAAGTAAAATTGAGATTGACCGGCACTTTGCCTGCAAACAAAACCGCAATGTTTGCGGCGGCAGCGGCTATTGTAGTTGGAAGAAGTATCCCGACCTTTTCATTATCAACGTCTTTTGTCCCCACTCTGCGCGATAAAGCCGCAGAAAACACAAAGGTTTTCAAAAAACTGAGTTTCATTTCCAAATCGGCAAAACAAAGCCTGAAAGGATGGCGTGCCATTTCATGAATAAAGCCCACATGAAGTTTTTTCTGGCTTTCGCCCCTTAATTTGAAAGCTTCCGCCGACAGCTCTTGAACCGCAAGGCGCACTTTAAACGGCTCGGAATCATGAGGCATCGGCTTGCCCACGCTGACCGTTACCGGATAAGGCACTACTTTCGGGAATCTCCATTTTAATTTCCTGTCAACAAATGAAAAAGTTGAACCCCATATCCTGTCAAGATGCATAGGTATTATCGGAGCGTTTATATCTCTCATTATAAACTCAAAACCGCGCCTGAACGGAAGCATATTTCCGGTACGCGTAAGGCCGCCTTCCGCAAAAATACACACCAGCTCGCCGTTTTGTATAGCCTGCCGCGCCCGCTTTAACGCCAAACCTATGGCATTAGGTCCGTCGTTTCCGTCTATCGGAATGCTGTTTGAAGGAGTCATGAAAGGTTTTAAAAAAGGATGTTCGCTAAATTCCCTGCCGACAAAAAACTTTATCGGCCTTCTTATTGCTGAAAAAATTATGACGTGGTCGATATAAGAAACCGAATTTGAAACAAGCAAAGCTCCGCCCTTCTGCGGAATATTGTCATGCCCTACGGTTTTTATTTTATAGACCGTATGGTTCAAAAACCATATCCCCGCATAGAGAGCCCTTTCGGGATTTAAAGCGATAGTAAATGCCAGTATGCCTACAACGGCAAGAAGAATTATTGTGAGGGTCGTACCCAAAATGGGAGGAATAAACTTTAATATCGTTAAAGTTATCAACGCGACCAAGATCACAAAAACAAAAAACAGAGTTTTTGGAAATATAAGAGTTACTATAAGTCTTTTAATTTTATTCATACACTTTATTTCGCGATAATATCCATGAATTTAATATATCGCATATTATATTATTTTTTTATACTTTTTTCACACAAAAAATAAATTTCGGCAATAATACGGTTGAAAGAATAAAACAACAATGTTATAATCATTAAAATTCGTTTTACATGGAGAGGTGGCCGAGTTGGTTTAAGGCGGCAGTCTCGAAAACTGCTATACGGGAAACCGTATCGGGGGTTCGAATCCCCCCTTCTCCGTTCAAAAAACGCCTCTTTTAAGCAATATTATTATTGATGATAAATTTTGAATAATGAATAGATGTGACGCATAGTTACACGGCAACGGCAAAGACAAAACGGCCGGAGCTCCTCTCAGCATCCCAACTTCTCGGCTTCCGGAAAAGGAGTTTAAATGAAAAAACTTTTCATAGCCTGCATAACCTTATTTTTTATGGTCTCTTTTGTTCCGAATTCTTTGTGCGAAGCAAATGAGGAACAGCCGATAGAAGTAAAAACTCTTTATAATGAGCTTGAAACGGAAAATTTTAACCCTGAGTTTGACGATCCGCTTACGGTTACAGGAATTGTTATTGAAACGGGAATAAGCAAATATGCCACGCCTTTTGTTTCGCTTTCTGACAAAAAAAACGGAACCGTTTATGCCGTATGCGTTTTGCCAAGAGCAGATTCCTTTAAATTAAAAGATTTTAAAAAAGGCGAGAAAGTTATATTGCAAGGCCATTTCTATGCTTTCCGCGACAGAGTTGTAATAAAAAAATGCAGAAAAATCAAACTCGCGGACAACGGCGTAAATTAATGAATAACGGATTTTAAGAGGTTTGCTTTTACAAACGACAATTTATAAATTGTAAATTTCTTCTGAGCATACAAGAACGACAAAGCTTCGGCACCCGCATCACAAAACCATTGATAAACGAAACAAACTCAAGTATTATTATTAAATATCCAGACTAAATGAGATGGGGTACCTCTAAAAACCCCTGTTTGTCCCGAGTGTCTCTATCGGGAATCCACGTTGCTTTTTTCTCGACGACTATGACAAACATGGATTCCCGTTTTCACGGGAATGACATGGTGTAGACAGGGTTTTTAGAGATGCCCGATGTTATAATAAAAAGAGTGGAGTTTGGAGGGTGGAGAGTGGAGTTAAAAGACAGAAGGTGAGAAGATGGGATGTTGGGAAGGTGGGCAAAGATAAGGACAACGACAAAGAAGAAACGACCACAGCTCCTCTCAACTTCTCAGCTTCCCAACCTCTCATCTTCTAGAAAGCTCCTCTCAGCATCTCAGCCTCCCAACTTCTCATCTTCCAAAAAGGAGAGATTAATGAAAAAAATGCCTTTAGAAAAAGTTTTTACGTTAATCGAACCCGGCCCCGTAACGCTTATTACAACGTTTGACGGCAGAAAAAATAATATTATGACTCTTTCATGGATTACGGTGAAAGAATTCACGCCGGAATTTGTTTTTATTACCGGACCATGGAACCATTCATATCACGCTTTGGTCAAAAGCCAGGAATGCGTGATTTCAATACCGGCGGTTGATTTAGCCGAAACGGCAGTCAGGATAGGCACGTACTCCGGAGCGGACACCGATAAGTTTGAAAAATTCGGATTAACACCCGTAAAAGCCGATTGCGTTGAAGCGCCGCTTATAAAAGAATGTTTTGCAAATATCGAATGCAGAATAACCGACCACATAAAAAAACACAATATTTTTGTTCTTGAAGGATTGGCCGCATGGATTGACGAAAAACGAAAAGAAAAACGTACTTTCCATGCCGTCGGAGACGGAACATTTGTTACAGACGGACGAAAAATAAATCACAGAAAACTTATGATCTCAAAACTCCCCGAAGGAGTGTAAGCGTATTCTTAAACCGGAACTCACGGCAAAGCTGGACAAGCCGCAGCTAAACCTTATTCAAAAGCAATATCCCGTTTTTCAATTCTTGGTAAGCTCAGCTATGAGCTTAAGGGTTTTTTCTGTTATTTTTGTGATATTGTCAACGTAAGCCAAAAGACTTTGTTCCTCTTTTGCCTTCATTTCAATTTCTTTTGACAGTTCCCAAAGGGCAATCAAACCGAGGTTGGCGGCAATGCCTTTTATCGTGTGGGCAGTCACAGCCGATGCCTTGAAATTGCCGGAATTTATATTTTCAATCAGCTCATTCGCAATTTTTTTTCCGTCAAAACTATTCAGAAGCTTAAAATAAAGCTTTTTATCATTTATAAGCCTGCCAAGACCTTCTTCAATATTTATGTACGGAAGAAAATATGCGTTCCCGCTTTTTTCTCCTTTGAGACTTTCTGTTTCCTCGGACGAATCGGTTTCAGGCATATATTTTTTAAGCGTTACAAACATGCTGTTCATATCGATAGGTTTGCCTATGTGGCTGTTCATTCCCGCAGCAAGACATTCTTGTATATCTTCATTAAAAACATTTGCGGTCAAAGCGATAACGGGAACGGTTTTTGCTCTCTCAAAATCAAGCGCTCTTATTGTTCTTGTCGCTTCCAAACCGTCCATCTTGGGCATCTGTACGTCCATAAGAATCAGCCCGTATTTGTCGGGATCGGCTTTAAACATATCAACCGCTTCAATGCCGTTGGATGCAAAATCAATTTTAACTTTCGTGTTTTGCAAAAAAGCTTTTATGATTTCCCTGTTGATTTCAGTGTCTTCTGCGACAAGAATACATTTTCCTTCATAATTCGGCTTTTTATCAACCGATGAATTATTTGCGGCTGTTTTTGTGTTTAACATCACTCCTCCGGAAAAACTTTCGTTTATTATATTTATCAATGCAGACGGAAGCAAAGGTTTTCCTATAAACCTGTCCACTCCCGCATCTGCGGCTTTATTTTCAATTTCAGACCATTTCACAGTCGATATCATTATTATAATACAATTTTGCGGATTGTCTTTTTTGATCAAACGGGTAAGTTCTATGCCGTCTATTACCGGCATCATCCAATCTATAAAAATAATATTATATTTGTTATTTTTTATGAGTTTTAAAGCTTCAGTTCCGTTTGACGCAACATCGCATTTGACTGCAAATTTGCTCATCAGTTCGATAAAATAATTGCGTATCTCTTTGGAGTCGTCGACAGCAAGGATCCGCATATTTTCAAGATTTATATCCTGAGCTATTTTCAACTCGCTTTGTTTTGCGCCTTTTTTAACCTGCACGGTAAATATGAAACTGGAGCCGTCATTAAGTTTTGACTCGACATATATATTGCCGTTCATAAGTTCTACTATGCGCTTGCTTATCGCAAGCCCGAGTCCGGTTCCGCCGAACTGACGGGAAATACTTCCGTCAGCCTGCTCGAAATGGTTAAAAAGTTTTTCCTGCTGTTCTTTTGCAATTCCTATACCGTTATCGCGAACCTCAAACTTCAAAGTTATAATGTCGCCTTCCCGCGCTACTTTATTAATATTGAGCTTTATTGTACCCGATTCAGGCGTAAATTTTACGGCATTGGTAAGAAGATTCATCAGAACCTGATTCAGGCGCATTTCATCGCCTACTACGCTTTTCGGAACGCTTCTGTCGATATTTATTATTAAATTTTGCTGTTTTTGTTCTATGAGAAAATTTACGATGCCGACAATATTCTCTATCATCAGCTCAAGATTAAATTCATTTTCGACCAGTTCCAGTTTGTTTGCTTCTATTTTAGACATGTCCAAAATATCGTTAATGATGCCGAGCAGATGTGCGGACGCAACGTCTATTTTTTTCAGACAGTAATCTTTTTTCTCTATATCCTTAGCGCTTTTGGCTATGGCTGTCATCCCCATAATGGCGTTAATAGGATTTCTTATTTCGTGGCTCATTCTGGCCAAAAACTCGCCTTTTGCCATGCTGGCGCTTTCGGCAATCTCTTTGGCTTTTATTATTTCATTTTCAAGTATGCGCTGTTTTGTTAAATCGGTGCCTACGCATCCGATTTCTGTTTTTGTATCGTCGATAAAAAACAGCGATAAAAGTATGGACAGTTTTTCTCCCGATTTCGTTTTTATAATATTCTCAAAAGTATGACTCCCCTCTTTCTCAAGCTTTGAAATTATCTCTTCTCTCAAAGCCGCGTTTTTGCCGTCGTAGTTAATCAGGGAAGTGCCGTGTTCAAACAATTCTTCCTTGCTGTACCCCGTAATACCTGCCATTGCGGGATTTACGTATGTAAAATTGCTGTTCCGGTCGGCACAGGCAATGCAATTAAGCGAATTCTCTACGATCATCGACATTTTTATCAGCAGCCGTTCGGTATTTATTCTCATTACAGAACCGGAAAGAATGCTGCTCATAAGTTTTGCAAGCTGCTTTTCGCTTTCGGTCCATTGTCTGCGCGCAAAATTGCCGAATATCAAAATACCCCATAATTCTTCCGATACCGTAACGGGACAAGCCATAAACGATTTCATTCCCATGCCTGCGGCAATAGGATATTTTCCGCTTCCTTCAACATCCTCAACAATGACAAAAGGCTCTTTATTTGTCACGAAAGCGTCATATAAATTATTGCCCTCCTTAAAAGGAACAATTTTTATTTCCGAAGCAATACTTTGCGGGGCCGTCCATAAATCCAGAATTTCGGCAAGTTCTTTATTTTTATCGTGACGATAAATTTTTATCGTGCTGACATCCGTAAATTTACCGGCTAACTGCAAAGCTTTATTTATCTGCGCGTCTCTCTTTTCGCTTGATATAAAAATTTTTGCCAAAGAAGTCATAACTTCCTGCTGGGCAATGTGTTTTTCCAGATTTTTTTCCGTAATTTTGATCCGGGTAATATCTGCGCAATATCTCAAATGCGCTTTGCGTCCGTCTATCCATTCTATAATACTGTCCGTATTTTTATAATACTTGTTTGCGGCGGCATCATATTCTTCCCATACAAACTTTGAGGAGGGAGTTTTATTAAGCGTAAAAACCGGACAAAAAGAACATTTTTCTTTGGCTTCGCCATATATGACTTTCCAGCAGACGGAACCTATGCCTTCGGATTCGCCAATACCTAAACGGCTGCGCAATTTATCGTTTATGAATAAAATTTTGTCAGTTTCAGAGTCGGATACGTATATATAAACGTCGATCTCGTTTAAAATGCTTTTTAATGCCGCCATAGAATCGCAGACATTTTTTTCGTTATTTAAACAATTTTTTTTCGTATGCATATTATTCCTTTTAACGGCAGAGAATAGATAATAGAGAAAAGAGAAAAGCAGTACCTATTATCTATACTCCATTCTCTCTTATCTCTACTTTATTATAGCATCTCCTGCAACCAATTGCCGTCTAAGCCTTTACAGGACATCCAAACTTTCAAGCCTATAAGCTCTAACCGATTCCAGTATATTTTCTCATTTTTTTACTGTTTTTTCAATCTTCAGGGCCGCGGGTCCGAGCTTTGATTACGACAATGTATGAAAAAAATGATATAATCGGTAATGCTATGGTAAAAGAATATAATTTTGAAAAATATTTTGACTGTCTTTTGAAAATTATTCCTATTAATATTGCCGCGCTTGCCGCGATGACTTTATACAGGATATTTTTCTGTTTTTATTTTGCCGATTCAGGCGTTTTAAAAGGCTTTTACGGATATGTCTTTAAAGCTTTTTTTCTTGGGCTAAGATTTGATTTATCGGTGCTTGCTTATATAAATGCTCCTGTAATTTTAATTTTTACGGTTCTTTTAGTTTTCAAAAATTTAAATCTGTTTAAATTTGTCACGGGATTGATAAATTTTTATTATTGGCTTGCTTTTACGGTTTTAGCGGTTTTAAATTTAACGGATTTTGGATTTTTTACTTATTTTAACGACCATATAAATCTTTTATTTTTCCAGTTTTTTGAAGACGATACGTTCGCGCTTATAAAAACGATCGCCTACGACTGGCGTTTCCCTATAGCGCTTGCCGTGCTGACGGCATCAAGCTATACGGTTTATAAAATTAGTTCTTATACCCGCAAAATACTTATGGACAGAAAATGCATAATCGCCTCCTCATACTGGAGTTTTCCTGTAAAAGCTTTTTTTATTTTGATTGTCCCGTGTCTGGTTTTTCTTGCGGCAAGAGGAACCGTTTCGATGTTTCCGCTGGGCGCTTTTCATACGCAGATTTCGCCGAATTCATTCATAAACAAATTGCCGATTTCAAGCGCGCATTCTCTGACCGACGCGATGTACGCAAAATCAGAGCAAAGCAATAACAAGATAAACCTTGCTGATAGACTCGGCGTTAACGCGGAATCAACGGATTTATCGGTATTTGAAAAATTCACTCAGCCGGATCATAATATCGCCGTGCTTAAACCGAATGTTGTTTTCATAATACTTGAAAGCTTCGGAACAGCGCCTATACTTTACAATAGCGGAGATTTTGACGTTCTTGGCGATTTGAAAAAACATTTTGACGAAGATACGGTTCTTTATAATTTTCTTGCCGCCGGAAGAATCACGATCCATTGTCTTGAGTCTACAATTTTGAACATGCCTCAAAGGCCGCATGCTTTACAAATCACGCAAAGTCCGTCGGCCTATAACAAATATTCAAGTGCCGCGGCGCTTCCGTACAAAAATTCCGGATATGCTACAAAAGCCGTTTACGGCGGAAGCCTTGTGTGGAGAGGCATTGAAAACTTTTTTAAAACGCAGGGTTTCGACTACACCTACGGAGAAGGCAGCATTAAAAACGAATACCGCCACGAATGGGGCATAAATGACGCGCAGTTCTTTGAGATTATTTTAAGAGAACTTCAGGAAACGCCGAACAGGCCTAAATTTATTTATGCAATGTCCACGGGAACGCATCCTCCGTACGAAATACCTCCGTTTTATAAGCCGCTGCCTTTAAATATTCCGCAGGAACTTAAACAAATGATGCCCGGAGAAAAAAAGTACGGCAAAAGAATTTTTGAAACTTACCAGTTTGCAAATCATGCAGCGGCAAAATTTCTCGACGCGGTAAAAAATTCCAAACTGGCTGAAAATACCATAGTTGTCATAACGGGCGACCATAATCTGAGGGAAATAAATCCTTCGTCAAAAGAAGATCTGTTTAAAAAATACGCTGTGCCGATGTACATATATATGCCCAAAAGCGTCAGAAAACAGTTTGATGCAAATATTGCCGGCTGCCATATGGACATAATGCCGACGCTTTACGATTTATCTTTATCCGATACGGAATATACTGCGGCGGGAACAAGTTTGCTGGACGGCTCAAAAAAGCATATAGCTTTTAACAGTGAAGGTTTTATTTTGTCGGATAGCAAAATAGTTTTGTATAATATTAATACCAATGAAGCGCAGTATTTTAATTTTGACAATAAAACAAAAAAGCTTGAAGAAACGGAATATACGGAAGAACACGGAGAAATGCTTGAGTACTATAAAAATACCGTCGCAGCTTCGGATGTTTATTTAAAAAGACAGTGAGCAGTTGATGTTATAATGAAAAGTTTGGAGTTAAAAGACAGAAACTGAGAAGATGGGATGTTGGGAAAAGAATGAAAAGGCAGAGGATGAGAGGATGGGATGTTGGGAAGATGAGTAAAGACAAGGATAACGACAAAGAAGAAACGACCACAGCTCCTCTTAACTTCTCAGCTTCCCAACATCTCATCTTCTAAAAAGGAGAAAACAATGGCTACAGTTTTATTGGTTTTGATCGGTTTGTTTTTATTTGTTGCGGTGATTGCCGGATTTTATCTGCTTGTGACGTACAATATGTTTGTCGCTTTAAAAAACAGAGTGAAAGAAGCGTGGAGCGATATCGAAGTGCAGATGAAGCGCCGTTATGATCTTATTCCTAATCTTGTAGAAATCGTAAAAGGTTATGCCGCGCACGAAAAAGGAACGCTCGAAGCCGTAATACAGGCAAGAAATATGGCAATGGCAAGCCAGGGTTCTATGGAAGATAAAGCAAAAGCGGAAAATATGCTTTCAGGCACTTTAAAATCGCTTTTTGCATTGTCTGAAAACTATCCTAACCTTAAAGCCAATGAAAATTTTCTTGAGCTTCAGAAAGAGTTGACCGATACCGAAAATAAAATACAGGCCAGCAGAAGATTTTACAATTCAAACGTTCTGGCGATAAACACAAAACTTGAAATGTTCCCCAGCAATATTATCGGAAAAATGTTTGGATTTATGAAGCAGGAATTTTTCAAACTCGACGAAAACGAACAGGCGGCAAGACAAGCAGTTAAAATTTCTTTCTAACGAAAAAATTTAGAGTGAAGATAAAATGTTTTCGTGAAACGAAAAAAATGGGGATTTTATGGCAAACATAACAACTTATGATTTTATTGATTCCAATAAACGAAAAACGATGTGGCTTATGATTTTGTTTCCGGTAAGCCTTGTTGTTTTGGTTTATCTGGCTATTTTGCTGGTAAGTTTTATGTCGCCTTCCGGAGCATCTTATTCTTCATTAGATGTTGCTAATCGTCTGGCAATACAGATTTTGCCGATAATCTCCGCCATAGCCATAGCATGGATATTAATAAGCTATTTTTTCGGGCAAAAGTTTATTCTTTCAGCGGCCGGCGCCGTTGAAATTACGATGCAGACAGCTCCCGAAATAATAAGAATCGTCGAAAATATCGCTATCACGGCAGGTCTTCCCATGCCGAAAGTATATGTGATAAACGACGAATCGCTTAATGCTTTTGCTACAGGAAGGGATCCTGAACATTCTTATATCGCTTTGACAAAAGGCATTATAAATAAGCTCGAAAAGCCGGAACTTGAAGGCGTTATAGCCCACGAAATGGCTCATATCGGAAACCGCGACATACGTTTAATGCTGATAATGGTTGTCTGCATAAGTTTTGCTACAATCGCTGCTGAAATTTTATTAAGGATAGGCCTCAGTAAAGGAAGAAGTTCGGGCGGCAAAAAAGGCGGCGCGCAGCTTTTGTTTATAGCGCTGGCTCTGGCACTTTATTTATACGGATACCTTGTTGCCCCGCTTATAAAATTTGCGGTATCAAGAACCAGAGAGTTTCAGGCAGACGCTACCGCGGCGCTTTTGACCAGAAATCCGGAAGGGATTGCCAATGCGCTGAGAAAAATATCAAAAAGTCCGGTAGTTCAATCGCTTAAAGATAGAGAAACGATGGCGGCAATGTGTATTGAATCGCCTTTGCCTTTAGACAAACGCAATTCGTTTTTTGCAAAACTTTCCGGACTGTTCGCTACTCATCCGCCTATTGAAGAAAGAATAAAAGCCCTTATGACAATGGACGGATACAGAAACTGAAAGACAGGTAAAATATAAAAAATAAAGGTGTGTTTTTGCCGTTAATATTTTATATTTTACTTTTTATGTTTTATTTGCCGTTATATTGCTTGAATTTTTTTTAAAAAAATGTATAATTAATACATTCGGTTCAAAAAATAATACCTTTTTGAGCAGTTCAGCTTAGCAATAAAATAAATTAGTTCCGACGTAGCGAAATGGGCCGCCGTGCGAAGAATAATGAGCACGCGTCTGGCGGCGGGCGCGAGATGTGAGCGCCCCGGAGGAGTTTACTCCACCATTGAAATGTAAAATAAAGTTCTCTTTGGCGGTAGAAGTTTTGACCTAACA
>WRNH01000019.1 GCA_009776745.1 Endomicrobiia bacterium
TTAAATGTGTCCGACGATAACGACAAAAATGGATTCCCGTTTTCACGGGAATGACACCACTTTAGATAGGTTTTTAGAGAGACCCAATTGTAAGTTTGAAATATACTAGAAGGATCTTAAATTAATATGACAAGCCCTAAAATAAGTATTTTGATTCCGTGTTACAATTCTTCTAAATATATCAGACAATGCGTTGAGTCCGTGTTAAACCAGACATTTAAAGATATTGAGCTTATTTGCGTTAATGACGGTTCTACGGATAACACTCTTGAAATATTAAATGAATATGCGGCTAAAGCTAAAGATTCAAGGTTAAAAGTTTTTACCCAGGCAAATTCCGGCGTGGCCGCAACATTAAATGCGGCTATCGGCTATGCCTCAGGCGATTATATATTTATTATGGGGCATGATGATTTTTTAGATTTAAATTATTTTGAAGTATTATATGCTCGGACGCTAAAAGACGACTACGATATGGTACTTGGCGGAATAAGCGTATACTATGAAGATTGCAGCGTGAAAAAATTAAATTTAGCTCGGGATATTGATATTAAATCAGGCGAGCTTGTTGAGATTAATGATGGCAACAGAGATAAATTTTTTGCATTGTTTTACAAGCGGCTTGTTATAGACTGGGGAAGGTTAGTTAAAAGGGCTATTATTGCGGACAATAATATAAAAAAATACGATCAGCCGTCTTCGGACGACATGCCTTTTACTGCCTTAACTTTTTTATATGTGAAAAAAATTATTCTTGTTGACAGCGTAAATTATTACTATAGAAAATTTTTCGCGTCTCTTTCGGAAAAAACGGCTTTAACGGTGCTTTCTTGCATAAATAATTTTACGACGCTTAAAAAAGAAGTTTTTGACAGAGGTTTTAAAGATAAAAAATATGAAGATATAATTGATCGCGCCGTATGCGATATACTTATCGGGTATTATGACAGGTGGAACACCGGTCTTTTTTCAAGATGTTCCGTTTCCGAAATAAGGAAAATGTATCCTCTTGCTAAAGAAAGAATTGAATATTTTAATACAGCTTCCGTAGTTAAAAATTCTTCCGATAAATTTTTAAAAATAAAATGGACAATGTTTCGTTTCGGCATAAAACATAATATTTACATTATGCCGAAAATAATAAGACTTGTGAGAAATATCGTAAGAATATTTTGGTTTTTTGAATAATCACGGAAGGATAATTCTTAATATACACATATTGTCGAAGGAAAAAGGCGGAAGCTCGGAATTATAGAAAAAGATGCAGGGACGCAGAGATGCGGAGATGCAGGGTAACAGCAAAGATAAAAAAAGAGAGTGGAATTAAAGACGGATGTTTTTCTGCCGTTACTCTGCCTCTTTGCATCCCCGCATCTTTGCATCGCCAGAAGCTCCTCTCAGCTTCTCAGCCTCCCAGCTCTCTCAACTTCTAAAAGGAGATATATGAATTATAAACTTCTGAATTTTCAAACTCACGGCGACGAAAGAGGGACTCTTGTCTCTTTGGAAAGCAATAAAAATATTCCTTTTGATATTAAGCGTATTTATTACATGTATGATACTTCTCCGGAATGGGTAAGAGGCAAACATGTCCACAGGAAATTGCAGCAGGTATTAATTGCTATTGACGGGGCCTGCACCATAGTTTTGGATGACGGAAAAGCGCGGCATGAAATATTGCTTAACAGACCCGACGTTGGGTTATATGTGCCTGCGTATGTGTGGCGGGAAATGCGGGATTTTTCTTACGGCTGCAAATTGATGGTCTTGGCTAGCGATGTATACGATGAAAAAGATTATATAAGAGATTATGATAAATTTTTGGAAGAGGTTGGCAAATGATACATAAATTATCCGACGTTCAAAGTAAAAATATAGGCAAAAATACAAATATCTGGCAATTTTGCGTTGTTTTACTTGGAGCAAAAATAGGCGATAACTGTAATATTTGCAGCCATTGTTTCATTGAAAACGATGTTATTGTCGGAAACAATGTTACGATAAAATGCGGAGTACAGCTTTGGGACGGAGTAAGAATAGAAGATGATGTTTTTATAGGACCTAATGTTACATTTTGCAATGACAAATATCCGAAATCAGGCAATAAAAACTTTAAATGCGAACCGGTTATAGTTAAAAAAGGCGCTTCGATCGGCGCAAATGCGACAATACTTCCGGGCATAACAATCGGAGAAAATGCTATGGTAGGCGCAGGCGCCATTGTTACAAAAGATGTGCCTTCTAAAGCGATCATCAAAGGTAAATGGTAAATCTAAATTCAAAGATTTAGAGCGTAAGAGCGTATTTAATAAATGAGAGATAAAAAAAATATCCTTTTCGTTTTTGGCACAAGACCTGAAGCTATAAAGCTGGCGCCGGTAATTTTGGAAATGAAAAAATATCCGGCTCTTTATAATGTTACGATTTGTAATACGGAGCAGCAAAAAGAGCTTTCCAATCAAACTCTTTCTTTTTTCGGGTTAAAAGCTGATATTAATCTTAACGTAATGACTTTTAACCAAACTCTTGCCGCTTTGCAAAGTAAAATCTTAAAAAAACTTTCTGAAATATTTCAAAAAAATAAATTTGATGCCGTTATAGTTCAGGGCGATACAATGAGCATTTTTTGCGGAGCATTAGCGGCTTTTTATAATAAGGTTCCGGTTTTTCATGTTGAAGCGGGATTGCGTTCTTATAATATGGCGGAACCATTTCCTGAAGAAGCGATAAGGCAGATGGTATCAAAAATAACTGACCTCCACTTTGCGCCTACGCAGCTTTCCTATCGGGCTTTGCTTGACGAAAAAATACCTCCGGATAAAATATTTATAACGGGCAATACGGTTGTAGACGCGTTATTTTATTTGCCTGAAAATGTTATGCTTGAGGCGGAGGGTTTTTGGAGTCGGCTTAGTATCCGTCCTTCAAATGATATAGTTTTAATTACAGCGCACAGAAGGGAAAACCATGGCGCAAGAATGGAAGAGATTTTGTCTTCGATAAAAGAGCTCGCCGATAAATTTAAGAAACACAAATTTGTAATTCCGGTTCATCCAAATCCAAACGTGAAAAAGAAAGTATTAGGCGCTCTTTCCGGCAAAAACAATATATTGATTACCGAACCTTTGGATTATCCTCATTTGGTATGGATTATGAAAAATTCTAAGCTTATACTTACAGATTCCGGCGGCATACAGGAGGAAGCGCCCGCTTTTGGCGTGCCGACGCTGGTTATGCGTTATGAAACGGAACGCAAGGAAGGCATAGAGCTTGGTCTTGCAAAATTGGTCGGGACGGACAGAGCCGTTATTGTGCGGGAATCAGAAATGTATTTGGCAAAAGATAAATTATCCGTAAGAACCGACTCTTCAAAAAATCCGTACGGCGACGGGCATGCGGCAGAATATATATTGCGCAGCATAAGAGAATATTTTAAAGGAAATATAATATGAAAGAGTTATTTAAAGAGTTGTTTGATAAGATTACGGGCAGGGTCAAAAGACGCGCTATGCGTAATATACGTTCCATACAACTCTCCTCCGGTAAACCGATTATTTTGTTTGCGTCCAGTTACGGTTATTTTAATTCGTTTGTTCAAAGACCCAATCACCTTTTTAAATGTTTTGCCGAAAAAGGTTATGCGATTATATGGCCTGAAAAACATATAAAAAAAACAGCCGCTGTCGGGAATAATATATATTTAGTTCCCTGGGAATTGCTTATACCGCTTTTAAGAGACAGGAAAATTACTAAAATTATAATGTCCATAGCGCTGCACGACACTATCAAGAATTTGGATAAATATCTTTTAAGCGCAAGCAAGTACGGGATAAAAATTATTTATGAGCATCTGGACGATATTTCTTTTGTTAAAGATGTTATCAAAAATGAAAGTATGTTTAAGAAACTTAACCTGCGTTTTAAAAATATATGCGAAGATAAAAAAATTTTAATAAGCGCAAGTTCTAATGTTTTGTTTGACCAGGCGGTACACAGCCGCGGTTCAAAAGAAAATGTTATTTTGGTAAAAAATGCCGTTAATCCTCAGGATTTTATTTGTGCAAAAAAGAATTCTATTGTTCCGCCTCCATTACAATCGGTTGTAGCAAAACAAAAACCCATAGTAGGATATTACGGTGTTTTAAATGAGCATTATTTTGACTTTAATCTTATGGAAGAAGTGATTGCCGAAAAACAGGATTTTGAATTTGTGTTTATAGGTAATTTTTGCAAAAAATCAAATGAATTAAAGAAATATCCTAACTTTACATATATAAATAAAATACCGTATAATGATATTCCTTTTTATGCATGCCATTTTTCCATAGCGACGATACCTTTTATTGTGGGTGATATTTCTAATGCGACATCTCCTGTTAAACTATTTGAATATATGGCTATGGGTCTTCCTATAATTACCACTCCTATGCCGGAATGCATGCTTTATAAATCTTGCCTTATCGCAGACAGCCCCAAAAGATACAAAGAACATATGCTGCTCGCATTAAAACTTAAAGACGATACTGCATATCAACAAATTCTGCAGGAAGAAACCGCCGGCAATACATGGCAAAAGCGGGTTAAAGAATTGATTGAAAAAATAGAAATAAATAATACGGAGAAAAGCGATGCGCATTAAATTTGTACAAGAAGTCATAGATAAAATAAGAAAGAAATCTTCTAAAAAAAAGGAAAAATTCGAATTTGAAAAAAATGCTCTTATTAATAACGGATTTTTGTTAGAAGACAATATTCTGACGTCTCCCAACGCTTTAAAATTTTATAATTCTTATCAGGCTTTTTATATTCTTTGGGAAATTTTTGTAAGAGGTGATTATAATATAATAAATAATAAAGACAGCATCTTTATAGATATAGGAATGAATGAAGCCTTTGTTACTTTATACTATTCGAAAAAAACGAATATTAAAAAAGTTTATTCTTTTGAACCGTTTAACCCTACTTATAAAAGTGCTTTAAAAAATATTGACTTGAACAGCGGTGTAAAACCAAAAATTACAACATTTCTATGCGGCTTAGGTTATGAAAACGAAGAATTCGAAATTGCCTATTGTAAGGAAGAAGCCGGAAATATGAGCGTAGTTAAAGACAGACTCAAAGAAATAAAATTAACCGATTATGCCGATGTAACCATGGAAAAAGTAAAAATCAGAAAAGCCTCCGAGATGATTTTCCCAATTATCCACAGCCATCCGGATGAAAAGAAAATATTAAAAATTGATACGGAAGGATCGGAATTTGGTATTTTAAAAGACCTTGATGAAAATAATCTACTATCAAAATTTGATATCATAATGCTTGAATACCATTTTAAATCTCCCAAAGAACTGGAAGACAGGTTGACAAATAACGGTTTTACAGTTTTTTACAATAATTATACAGAAAGTGCAAAAGTCGGTATGTTATATGCGATTAAATGAAAAATAATGTTATTGCCGAAAACAATGTTGCAATAAAATGAGGAGATGCGAGAAACTGATTATGCCCAAAATTCAGGGTGAAAAACTCAGAAACAAAGGACTCATTAAATAGGGATTATGAATAATGTGATCAAATTTTTAGATTTGCGCAAAATTAACGAAACTTACCGTAAAGAAATTGACGCGGCAGTTAAACGCACGCTTGATTCGGGTTGGTATTTGCTTGGCAAAGAAAATGAAGTTTTTTGTAAAAATTTTGCCGCTTATTGCGGGACGAAATATTGCGTAGGCGCGGCAAACGGGTTGGATGCTCTGACGCTTATTATCCGCGCTTACGGTTTCGGCTCCGGCGATGAAATTATTGTTCCGGCTAATACTTACATAGCCTCGGTTCTGGCTGTTTCTCAAAACGGCTGCACTCCTGTTTTTGTTGAACCCGATTTGAATACATATAATATCAATCCCGATTTAATTGAAGAAAAAATAACCTCTAAAACCAAAGCCATTATGGTTGTCCATTTGTACGGACAAGCCGTAAAAATGGATAAAATTTGGGAAATCGCAAAAAAATATAATTTGAAAATTATAGAGGACAGCGCTCAGGCTCACGGAGCAATTTATAACTCTAAAAAAACGGGAAATTTGGGAGATGTTGCGGGTTTTAGTTTTTATCCGGGCAAAAATCTCGGATGTTTGGGAGACGGCGGCGCCGTTACCACTAATGATGAAGAGTTATATAAGAAAATTAAAGCACTTGCTAATTACGGTTCGAACGTTAAATACCATAATATTTATAAAGGCGTAAATTCCCGTCTGGACGAAATTCAGGCGGCAATATTGGATATTAAACTTAAAGGGCTCGACAAAGATAATGCCCGCCGCAGGGAAATTTCAGATTTTTACAGAAAAAATATTAAAAATCCGCTTATAGTTTTGCCAGAGGTTAAAAATGAAGAGTCTCACGTGTGGCATATTTTTGCCGTACGCGTACAGGATAGGACAAAATTTCAAAAATATCTTGAAGATAAAGGCATACAAACTTTAATTCATTATCCCATTCCCCCTCACAAGCAGGAAGCATATAAAGAGTATAATCATTTATCCTTACCTGTAACGGAGAAAATACATAAAGAAATAATTTCTCTTCCGATAAGCCCAGTAATGACGGATAAGGAAATTAAAAAAGTGTCCGAAGTCGTTTGTGAATACAAATAAAATAAAACTGCTGTTTGGAACTTACGGCCGAGTTTTTAAAGCAGCTTTTCACACCAATAAACACATAATTTAAACTTTTTCATAATTTTTTAGATATTCTATGACTTTTTCCGCCACAAATTCCGGCGTAATTGATTCCATACACAATGGTTTATCATATCCTAACGGACATTTTGTGCCTTGTTCCCAGCACCCTCCGCATAGAGACGAAACAATATTGATATTTTCTTTATATCCAATAGTGTCGTAATCTGAAATGCCGAACAATACAACAGACTTTGTTCCTAAAGCATTTGCAATATGCACGCAAGCTCCTTCTATATCAATATGCAATAATGAGCTTTTTAATACATTGCAAAGTTCGTCCAAAGAGGTTTTAGCTGCAATATTGATATCTGCGTCTTTAAAATAATGGCTGCTGACTCCTACATTAACTATTTTTATATTTTTATCAATTTTAAGTTTTAATATTGATAGCAGTTTCTCCCAATGGTTAGCGCTCCAGCATTTTGCATTGCCCAGAGTTCCATTTCCTCCGGCGCCGCAGTTAAAAGTTATGTATTTAGTTTCTTTTGTTATGCCGAATTTTTCTAATGGCTGTTCTTTATATTTTAATGAAATTTTATCATTGTAAATATCATTTACGCCTGCAAGCATCTTTATAATATTTAAAGGATTTAACCGTAAATCTTTTATTTTTGAACCGTCAAAACAAGACGGATATTGTTCTCTATAATCTTTTAAATTATTTTTTATAGTATCGGTAAACCGGTTGCCGTGTTTTATAAAAAGTATGTCCACCGGAATCATATTATATACTATATCATAACGTTTCTTTGTTACGTTTATAGCGTCTATATTTAAAAAAAACCTTATATTATCAATCCCGTTTAATATAAAAGTCGATTTCTTGTTGTATATATCGACTACCGCATTAGGAGACATTTTTATCAATTCTTCAAGAATAATTTTAGACCTTAACATATCTCCCAAACCGCCCTGAAATATGCAAGCTATATAAGTAATATTATCTTTTTTCTGTAAAAAGATTCTAATAACTTTATGAAAATTTCTAAATACATCCTTAATAGTCCATTTTATCTTTTTTAATTGTTTATATATGCTTTTATTTTTATTGCCGGAAGATTTTTCTCTTAAAGCTTTTATTTCCTGAACTTTTTTTTGATTCTCGACGTAAACTTTGTTATCATTAACTTCCGGAGTTTTATATAAAGGCATAATTCCTCATAAGATAATAGTGTCTATAAAAACAAATTGACTTTATTATTACAGCTTTCATGCTTTTGTCGCGGTATTCCCTTAAACCACTTTTAACTTTTCTTTAAAGTTTTTGACGCCTTCTGCGCGGCGGTTTCGGTTTTTATTTCTTCTTTTTTATTGTCTGCGGCAATTTCGCCGCCAAAGGCTTTTGCTCGGATCTTGGCTTCTATTTCATTTGCCGTTTCCGGATGTTCGGCAAAATATATTTTCACATTGTCTCTTCCCTGTCCGAGCCTTTCGCCTTTATAACTGAAAAATGCGCCTGCTTTATCGATTATCCCGTCGGCAACGCCCATATCGACAAGATACCCGTGCCTGTCTACGCCGATACCGAACATTATTTCAAATTCGGCCTGCTTAAACGGCGCCGCCACTTTATTTTTTACGACTTTTACTCTTACTCTGTTACCTAAAACTTCATCGCCTTTTTTTACGGATTCTATTCTTCTTATGTCAAGCCTTACGGAAGAATAAAATTTAAGCGCAAGACCGCCCGGAGTTGTTTCAGGGCTTCCCCACATTACGCCGATTTTCTGTCTGAGCTGGTTTATGAAAACAATAGACGTTTTTGATTTTGAAATATTTGCCGTAAGTTTCCTTAAAGCCTGACTCATAAGTCTGGCCTGAAGACCTACAAAAGAATCTCCCATTTCGCCTTCAATTTCGGCTCTTGGAACCAATGCGGCGACCGAATCAACCACTATAATGTCAACCGCGCCCGAACGAACAAGTTTATCGGCAATTTCCAGCGCCTGCTCGCCGGAATCAGGCTGCGAGATCAAAAGATTGTCTATATCTACGCCCAATTTCGTCGCATATTCCGGATCCATCGCGTGCTCTGCGTCTATATATGCGGCAATTCCGCCGCTTTTTTGCGTTTCCGCCACCATACACAAAGCCAAAGTTGTTTTACCGGAAGACTCAGGCCCGTAAATTTCAATTATTCTGCCTCTGGGTATTCCGCCGACGCCTATGGCTATGTCCAGAGGAAGCGCTCCGGTAGGTATCACGTCAACTTTAGTTTTTGCGTGTTTTTCCCCCAGCCTCATTATCGCTTCTTTGCCAAAATCCTTCTCTATCTGCGAAAGCGCCAAATCCAATGCTTTAAGCTTTTCATCTTTTGCCATTTTAAGCCCCCGTTTTAACGACAATGAGTAACTAGTAATGAGTAATGAGTAATTAAGGAGTGCGCAGAGCGCACCTATTAATAAGCGGGGCAATGCCCCGCACAACAATTACTAACTACTCATTACTAATTACTCATTGCCGTTTTAAATTCTTACTATTTTCTTCGACTTATTATTTTTAAAAACATTTCTGGTATCTATTATTACTGCAGAGTCTTTCAAGATTTTTTCATAATTGATATTTGTATGGTTAGTTACTATTACTACCGCGTCATATTTGTTCAGAGCGTTAAGATTTTTTTCGGAACGCAGTTTGGCGCCGCAGGCGCAATTGCGGATCTCAGGAATATAGGGGTCATAATATGAAACTTTCGCTTCTTTTGTAAGCAGAAGATTGATAACGTCAAGCGCCGGAGATTCCCTGACGTCGGATACATCTTTTTTATATGCAGCTCCGATGATCATAATTTTTGAATTTTTGATCGACTTTGATTTTTTATTCAAAGCGTCGGCGATTTTTGTTACGACGTATTCCGGCATTTTAGAATTCATTTCGCCGGCAAGCTCTATAAATCTCGAATAAAAATTTAAAGTTTTAAGTTTCCAGGAAAGGTAATGAGGGTCTAAAGGAATACAATGCCCGCCGATCCCGGGGCCCGGATAAAAAGGCATAAATCCGAAAGGTTTTGTCGCTGCGGCATCTATTATTTCCCAAACGTTTAATTTTAATTTATCGCACATCAAAGCGACTTCATTGACAAGCGCGATATTTACGGCTCTGAAAGTGTTTTCCAAAAGTTTCACCATTTCAGCCGCTTCCGTCGAAGAAACTTTCTGCGCTTTTGTAAACGAAGCATATACCGCAGCGGCCAGTTCCGTACAGCAATCGCATATGCCGCCGACAACTTTGGGAGTATTTTGTATCCCGAATTTTTTATTCGACGGATCAATTCTTTCAGGACTGAATGCAAGAAAAAAATCCTTGCCGGCTTTAAGGCCGGTTTCTTCTAAAATAGGAAGCATAAGTTCTTTTGTCGTGCCCGGATAAGTCGTGGATTCCAGAATTATAAGCTGTCCTTTTTTCAGCGTTTTCTTAACGTTTTGGGCAGCTGCTAAAATATAAGAAACGTCCGGATCTTTTGATTTTCTCAAAGGAGTCGGAACGCATATAATTATAACGTCTGCTTTTGAAAGATTTTTAAAGTCTGAAGTCGCGTCAAGCTTTCCGGTTTTTGTAAGCTCTTTCATATCGCGGTCAGAAACATCGCCTATATATGATTTTCCTTTATTTATGGCCGAAACTTTAGATTCGTCGACTTCAAAACCCGTAACTTTAAATCCCTGTTTTGCCAGTTCAACAGACAAAGGAAGCCCGACATACCCTTGCCCTATGATACCGATTTTCGCTTTCCGTCCGTTGATTTTTTGCAGTAATTCTTTAAACATTTTTTCCTCTTCCGATTCAGAAATTTAAAGACATATAAAATATAAAATATTTTTAAAACTTACTCTTCGCCGTTTTTATATTTTATATGTCTACTCCAGATATAAAATATTTTGAAAAACTTAGTTTTTGCTGTTTTTATATTTTATATGTTATATTTTCATTGCCGTTACGTTGTCTTTCTAAAGTTTTATATTCTTAAACCAAATTTTATTTTCAAGATACCAATCAGTTGTCTTTTTTATTCCCTGCTCAAGAGAAATTTTCGGCGTCCAGCCTAATATTTTTTTTGCTTCATTTATATTTGCCCACGTCGCAGTTATGTCGGCTTTATGAAAAGGTCTATAATTATATTTTGCTTTTTTGCCGAGATTTTTTTCTATAAGATCAATCATATAACTCAGCTTATACGGCTTATTTCCGCCGAGATTGATTGTTTTATAGCCGGTCTTTTTCAAAGCTTTGATCGTACCGTTTGCTATATCGTCCACATAAGTAAAATCCCTGCTTTGCGAACCGTCGCCGAACAGTTCAACAGGTTTGCCTTCGTCGATCCATTTGATGAAACGGATTATGCTCATATCAGGCCTTCCCGCAGGGCCGTAAACCGTAAAATATCTTACGATAGTTATATCCAAACCGTATAAATAGTGATATGAATAACACATTGCTTCCGCGCCTTTTTTTGACGCCGCATAAGGAGAGATCGGCGTGTTTACCGCAAGAGTTTCGCTAAAAGGCATTTTCTGTCCGGCATACAGCGAAGATGTTGAGGCAAGCACAAATTTTTTGATTTTATGATCTTTAGCAATATCAAGAAGATTAAGCGTGCCCATAGTATTTGTCGAAACGTAAATAAACGGATTTTCCATGCTGTAACGCACGCCGGCTCTTGCGGCAAGGTTTATAATCGCGGAAAATTTATGTTTTTTGACTATATTTTCAATAGATTTTTTATTTTCTATATCGACTTTATGGAATATAAAACCTTTAAGTTTTTTAAGATTTTTAAGCCTGTAATCTTTTATTTTCACGTCATAATAATCATTCATATTGTCTATTGCGACAATATCTTTGCCGGACTTCAGCAGCATTTCGCACACCTTGCTGCCGATAAAACCGGCCGCGCCGGTAACCAAAATTGACATTTAAAACTCCTCTAATTTTATATCAAGAGATTATATAAAATAATGCATAAGATGCATAGAGGCAGCCAATAGCGGTACCGCTCATTACCCGCTACCTTTTTGTAAATCCTTTAGCCCTGATATATTTATAAGCCATAACTGTTATATACAATTCGCCGACAATCATTATTAAAGACATGCCGACGTCATGATATCTGAAAGCTATTAAAGGGATCAGCGCAAAACTGATAAACGCTGACCACGCGGCAACCTTCGCAAAGTTTGCTTTCATGCCGAAAGGGTACATTATATGCATACAGAAAATCATATTTAACGTATACAAAAATGGAACCGCAGACAGTATCCTCAGCAAAACAGCGGACTGTCCGTACTGTTCTCCGAGAAAAATCTTTACGATAAAATCCGAACTCAAAAATAATATTGAAGACAATATGAGGGCAACGCCCGCGACGGACAGGCTGTAAGATCTTAAAAAATGTATTGCTTTTTCTTTTGACTCGCCCGCCACTTTACTCATATAAGGGTAAGCGGCCTGCACGACCGGCTCAAATAAAGCTTTCACCGGAAGAAGTATGCTTAACGCCGCCCTGTAATAGCCCACAACGGCATTGCCGGCGATAAAACCCAAAATAAAAACGCTTGCCGAAGTATAAGCATTGGACGCAAAATCCGAAATAAAATAATGCCAGCTGTTTTTAAAGTGATATTTGATTCGTTCCAACGGCTGCATTTTAAATCTTACGCCAAAAAGCTTATAAATAACAGCTATGCTTGCAATGCCTATAAGAAAAGAACACAAAGCGTCAAGAAGCGGCACATAAATATAATCGCCTTCTTTTCTTACAAACACAAAAACAGCGATGACATACAAAACTTCCATCATTACAGTCAGGCAGGCGATATATTTCATTTTTTCCATGCCTTGAAAAAACCATGTAGTAAAAAATATATCGGCAAAAACCATAAGAAAAGCGAAAGTGAAAACAGTGCTTTCTTCACTGATTCTCGGTATAAAATTCACAAGCATTACAAACACCGCGGTAAGCGCCAATGATATTACGGTTTTTATTATAAGAGCGCTGGAATAAATTTCCGTAACTTTTTCTTTATCGCTTTTGTGTATTGCTATGCGTTTGACGGCAGAATATGAAAAACCGTACTCTACAAAAACGGAAAAAAATTGAGACATCGCTACGGCAAACGCGACAAGCCCGAATTTTTCCGGAGATAAAACGCGCGCGAGATAAGGTATCGGTATAAAAGGTATGATATACTGCGCCGCCTGCAAAATTGTCAGATAATACCAGTTTTTGAAAAGTTTTCTTTTTCGTTTATCGTATACCGTTTGAGGGTCTTTTATTTCCATTGGAAGTCTCTTTTAAAATAGTCAATAACCGGTTTTTGCAAATCGAAAACACCGCAGTTACCCCGTTACTCATTACTCGCTGCCAACTGCATTTAGTAAAAATTTATGCATCATAACCATGGCAAAAGTGTCATGAGCGCAATATTTCAAAAGATCTTTTTTGGTTTCATTAATTTTTTCTTCGTCATAGCGCCCCATAGCCATAAAAGCAAACGCGGCCGCTGCGTCTCCTCCTTCTCCTATGGCAAGGTTTTCATAGTTCATATCCGGTATCATAACCGGCAAAACTTTTTTTATCGAAGAACGCCCGTGAAAATTTATGTCATAATAATTTTTACGCACTATGGCTTCAAAATCAACTATTCTGTCGTTAATGTTTTTCAAATCATCGCACAAATCGGGAAACATTACCGACAATTTTCCGATAGCAATTTTTTCAAAATTAGAATAAGTTATGATGCTGCCTTCTTTGCCGAGATATTCAATGAGTTTTTCAGCGATTTCTCTGCGGCAGTCTTTAGCGTGATCGGCAATATACTCAAAATGCTGCGATATTTCAGGAACATTTTCGCATTTGTCTATGGAAAACTGCGTTAAAAGCTGCGTGTGAGGAGCAATATCGGCATAAAGAGGCATAATAGTCATAACCGATTCAAAGTCAAGATAAAAAACCGGATATTTTATATTATCAAGCTCTGTTTTTAAATTATCGTTTATATATACAGTATTTGTAATCACGCAGTTTTTTACTATCCGCTGCATTTCGGTAAGTTCAAAATCATCGGGGATTTTATCAATTGTATCCGCTCCGAGAGCAATCAGCCCTTCTATAGCAAGACCGGAAAGCCTCGGCAGATCAAATATATGATTTTTTACGTCTTTTCCCATACACACGCCGAAAACCGGACAATTTTTACAGTTTCTTTTTAAGTACGGTTCGGGCATCTTATCCGACTCTATATCTTCAAAAGCTTTTTGCGATATTGCGGCAAATTCCTGCATTTTGGCAATAACTTTTTCCGTGCAGTCTAAAGAACTGAAAAGTTTGTCAGCGTCCATTCCCAAACGATATCCGTTTGAAAGATGCATAAGAGAAGCATTTTCGATCCGTATTCCGGCTTTATCAAGAACCATAGCGCTGAAAGCCATATCCTCGGCATATTTAACTTTATACTTACTGCCTGATTTCACTTCATACAAATGCCACAAACCGCTGTCGTTTTTCCGTAAAATATCCGTCCTTACGGAAAAACCGTCAACGACAAACGACGCTTCAAAAATAATTGTATTATTTTCTTCGATAAGCTGCCGGGTATGCTGTTCGGATGTGATTATTTCGGATTTTTGGGCATTAACAGCTTCGGGAAAAAGCTGCCGTGAAAGTTTATGAATATTTCTGCCTTCAAGCATAAGAAGCCTGTCATTAAGCCCTGTTTGCCTCGGAAGCAAGCCTCTTTTTGTCATCCATCCCAAAGTCGGACAATCAATATAATTAATAAAAACGGTTTTGTTTATATATCCCATAATTTTGAGATATTATATCAATTTTAACAATTTTTAGTATAGCTTTTTTTAACGGAAAACAGTTTTTACCATGCGTTTATGCGTCTGTTCATTTTAAAGAATTTGACTATATAAAAACAATAATGTAGAATGATTAAATCATTTAAAACAATAAATATTGTTTTATAATTTTCGGAGGAATAAAGTAATGGCAAAGCTCAAAACAGGCAGACATACTTCTGCTCTTAAAGAAGCAAGAAAAACAAAAAAAAGAACCGAAAGAAATTTTTCGGTCAAAAGCAAAATTAAAACAACAATTAAAAAAGTTGAATCGGCCGTGAAAGATAAAGACGCGAAACTCGCTCAGGAACAGCTTAATATAGCTTTTTCAGAATGGGATAAAGCCGCAAAAAGAAATATAATACATTCAAAAGCGGCGTCAAACCAGAAAGCAAGGCTTTCTAAAATGGTCGCGGGAATATCAAAATAAAATTTTTTAATAAACATAAAATTGCCCGACTGTGTTAAATCAGTCGGGCAGTTTTATGTTTATTGCAGTCGTAAAATGAACAAACTCCCGTTTTTTAGGCGGGAGTCCGGATTATGTAAAAAATGCCCGGTAGAAGACTCGAACTTCTGACCCCTTCCATGTCAAGGAAGTACTCTAACCAACTGAGCTAACCGGGCGGTAACTGCAAGTAATAGTAACAGGTTTAACTGCATAAAATATATACACGGCTGCTGTCTTTTTGTTTTTTTACCTATTTACCTGCCATTATAAGGTGCGGGCCGGAATTGAACCGGCGAATAACAGTTTTGCAGACTGCTCCCTTACCACTTGGGTACCGCACCGAAACTTTTCAAATCAGTTTATGAGTATATAAAATATACCGTTTTTAGTCAACCTCATGCAGAAGGCTGTTCTTAAAGCTTCTTAATTTCGAACGCCTGTTTAACGGCTTTAAGGTCATAGCTGCCCTGCGCTTCTATGCATCTATACGCCGTGCATCTTATATACTGCCGCAACTGCCGCGCTTATATATGAGGCGCCGGCTTCTTTCAATGCTTTCGCAATTTCTTCCAAAGTCGCTCCGGAAGCCGTAACATCGTCGACAATACACACTTTTTCCCCGCCTGCAAGCGAAGCGGTAAACGAATCTTCTATTTCTTTATGTCTTTCTTCCCTGGGAAGATTTTTTAATTCTTTTGTAATTTTTATTTTTTTGACGGCATTTTTATTTAGAGGTTTGTTTAATTTTTCAGAAAGATAAACGGCAAGTTTTTCGGAATAGTTTGTTCTTTGCGGATCCGTCGAAGGAACAAAAACAAAAAAATCAAAACTGTCTAAGAAATCTTTCTCAAGTTTTATTCTCTCGCATAAAAAAGAGGCATATCTGTCAAAAGTTTCGGGATGAGCTTTAAAATCTCTCATGAACATATGAAACTTATCAATATTATGATAGCTTACGGCAAAAATCAGCTCATCAAGATTTTTAATCATCATACTTTGATCCTTTATTAAAAACTCAGAAACGATGATAAGATGACGGCTCAGTTATCGTATTCCTCGCAATATCTTTCCAGAGATTCTTCCCATGACGGTATTTCAATATCAAGTTTTGATGAAATCAAAGCATTGGACATAGCGGTAAATACCGGACGCTGCGCCGCGCTGTTAAAACTTGCCATCGGCACAGGAAGAAGAATATTGTTCAGTTTTCTTATTTTTAAATAATGTCTCGCCAGTTCATATCTTGACGCATAGCCGGAATTTGTAAGATGGTATGTTCCACGGAGTTCGGCATTTATCGCTTTCATACAGGCCGGAACTATATCAAAAGTAAAAGTAGGCACAGATACCTCGTCGGAACTGATTTTTAACACTCTGTTATTTTTTGACCATTGTTTCAGCCTGTACAAAAAATTCTGATTGCCTTCTCCTATAACCCAGCTGAGACGCAAAATAAGATGTTTTTTTGCAAGGCGCGCTTTTTCTTCGCCTTCAAATTTGCTTTGCGCGTATTTGTTTAAAGGGTTGGGTTTATCCGCTTCCGTATAAAAATCGTTCTTTTTACCGTCAAACACATAGTCGGTGCTGAAATGCATAAAAGACGCGTTTATCTTGTTGCTTTCCGAAGCGAGGATTTCAACGGCGTCGCGGTTTATCAAAAAAGCCTTATCGGAATCATTTTCAGCATCATCTACCAGATTAAATGCGGCACAATTGATTATATGAGTCGGATTGTAGGATGAAACTGCGGCATGAACTTTTTCTTTATTTGTAATGTCAAGAACATGCTCTTCGGGAGCTTCAAATTCAATGCCTTTTAAATTTAAGAATTTTTTGAATTCCGCCGCAAGCTGTCCGGACGAACCCGTCAATAAAATTTTCACTTACCCTTCCTCCGTACTGCATAAATTTTATTAAAAATCAAAATTATCCCGCGAAAACTGCCATCAATACTCGAGGGATAGTTCGGTTAAAAATTATATTCGGCGTTTTTAAACAAAGGAAAAGCAGCGTCTTTTTTGGATACGATCGGCTCTTTCGTATTCCAATTTATATTAAGCGCCGGATCGCTGTATAAAATACCTCTTTCATATTCGGGATTATAGACAGACGTGCAAAAATATTCAAATTCGGCCGTTTCCGAAAGAACTTCAAAACCGTGCGCAAAACCTTCGGGTATAAATACCATATTTAAACTGTTTGAATCCAGTTCTATTCCGACCCATTTCCCGAAATACGGAGAATTTTTTCTGAGGTCTGCGGCAACGTCAAATATTTTTCCCGAAATAACTCTTATAATTTTGCCTTGCGCGTAAGGATTAAGCTGGTAATGAAGTCCGCGCAAAACTCCTTTTGACGATTTTGAAAGGTTGATCTGCTTTATTTGTTTGTCTATTCCGCCGTTTTTAAAACTTAATTCCTGAAAAAGTTCGCTGAAAAAACCTCTTTCGTCTTCAAATTTTTGGGGTTCAACCGCAATAATGTCCGGAATATCCAATTTTTTAAAAGTAAACGGCATTATATCTCCTTTTCGGAAGCTTTGAGGCATGGATGCGTGGATGCATAGAGCAGCTGCGGTCGTTTTGTTTTTGTCGTTATCTTACTATATTCTGTTTGGCTTCGTAAGATTCTCCGTGAACTAAAGTGTAAGATTTTCCGCCTGTTCCTTTTACAACGGCTTCGCCTTTTTTTACGCCGAAAATTATGCTCGGGTATCTTTCAAAAAAAGTTACCTTTGTATCGCTGCCGAAAGAAGCCGACACGTGATCCGCAAGCCATACTTTAATTTGAGCGTTTTGCGGGCTTTTAGTTTTAGATTCAGTTTTCATCACTTCTATCTCTTTTGTCACGGGATGTTTCATGATAACAATTTCCTGGTTTTTTTCAAGCGTGATGGAAGCAGTGTTAAAAATTTTGATCTCAGCCGTGCCTCCGGCCGCAAGAATCTTTGTTCCGTAAATAATTTCCGGAATATCGTCCAGATTCTTATATGTCTCAACTTCTCCAAAGGGCGTTTTTATTTGTATGGAATTAGTCATCCTGGAGATTTTTACAAAATTCGTCGCAAAAACATTGCATGACAAAAAAATTACGGCAGACAAAACCGGAAGAATTCTTTTCACTTTCCATGCCTCCGTGCATATATGCCTCTATGCATCCAAATATACTTCAACATCATGCGCGCCTTTTCCAAAAGCCGGCAGCAATGTGCCTTCTATTTCTTTGCCGTCAACGATTATTTTTTTCGCTTTCGCGTTTTTCTTAAGACGTTTATTAAAAAATTTTATATTGTAATGCGCCCCTCTGAAATTGATGCTGAGCGAAGACTGCGCAAAATCTTTATGGGACGGGAGCCTCGGGTCGACTCTTAAACCGTCAAGTTCGCCTCTTACTCCGAAAAAGAAATTCTGCAATAAGTATCTTGTCCACGCGGCGGAGCCCGTAAGAATAGGATACTCTCCTCTTCCCGCTATATTGGGATTGTCCGACGAAACATAATATTCCGGTATCCACGGGCCGCTCCTGAACTCTTCCTGCGGATGAGTCAAAGGATTAACTCCGGAGAAAATTTTATAAGCGTCGTCGGCTCTGTCCATCTTTATCATTGCCCACGCAAAAAACAGATTTGCGTGGCAGAACAAAGCATTGTTTTCTTTTGTTCCGGCGGCAAAACCCGTAATTCTCCCTATGGTTTTGTCGAACTTAAGATACGGCGGATAATTAAGTTTTAAAGCTTTTACCTTTTTATCATAGAGATATTTAAAAACGGAATCCGTCACTTTGCCGGCGGCATTAAGTTTATCCGCGCCGCCCGAAACAAGCGACCACGTCTGAGGCATAAGCATCATTTCAAAATCGTCCGAAGAAGGATTTTTCTTTGACAAGGCATTCTTTTTAAATACGGTATCAACGGGTTTTCCGCCGTCAAAGATATATCCGCTGTAATAGCTGCCGTTCCACGCTTTTTTATTAGCATTGGCGATAGACACCCTTGCCTTATTTCTTAAATCTTTAAGAATGCCGGCAATTTTTACTTTTACTTTTTTGCCGTTTATTCTGCCGTTTACTTTATTAAGATATGCATTAAGCTTTTTTTGGCGTTCTTTTGCAGGTATGTCCGCCGGAGTTTTCCACTTTTCCATAAGCATGGCAAGCTCTTCAAACACTTCTATCTCTGAAATATTTTCATGTTCTGCAACTTTTTCAAGAAGATTGGCAACTTCGCTGCAGTCTAAAGCCGTGCCGAACGTAAAAGTGACATTTTCGCCTTTAACCTGATCAACGGCATCGTTCCAATCCGCTCTCTTTTGTTTGAGAAGATTATTATTTCCGACATCATAAAACATCGTAAAAAGCTGCACTAAAAGATGTTCTATAACGGTTCCTTTATACACGCTGCCGTTTGAAGTTTTCTGATTTCCTATCGTTCCGGATTTCCATTGCAAATCTTTTACTTCTCCCCTGCTTCTGTAAGCGTCTTTGAAATACGCTACGCCGGGTCTAAACAAAAAGCCGTAATCTCCCAAAAAATTCACAAGTATCATAACGGTCTGCGCCGTCCAGTAAGGATGATCGCACCATAAACCGTTTATATCGTCGCTGCCGAACTCTTTTGTTCTGGCAAAAAATCTTGTGGCGTTTGTGCCGTCGATGCGTATCCCCTCTAGAGTTTTCATGGTTCTTTCTTCCAAACCTTTCGGATCGATAACCGTAGCGGCCATCATGTCCTGCCAAAAATCTCTCCAGCCTGAAAAATCAGAGCCGTAATCCGTCTGAGGATGTCCGGTATTTCCGAACCAATATCTCATCGACAGCTGATAGCACCACCATGTATTCCATGAAACATTAAAATCCCTGTCGCCGGTGGTTATGACTACTCTTGAAGTTCTTTCTTTCCAAAATTCTCCGAGTTTTTTAAACGCTTTTTCCGCATTCGCATACGTATACTTTTTAATTGCCTTCTCGGCGCCTTTACTTGCGTCAAAGGTTATTCCGTTAACAACGACAAATTTTTCGGATTTTCCTGCGGGAATAGTTATATTTTTAAATTCTATTGCCCCGACAGCCTCTTTTCCGTAACATTGCGCTTTTGGAGCTTCATTGTTAATTATTGCCTGAGGTTTAAGCCACATATTATTGGCTCCGAGAAAAGTTTCTCTGTCGGAATAAAACCTGTTTCCTTTTCTCCCTCTCTGCGTTTCCGCTCCCATGAAATAACATATTCCGCTTGGATCCGTGGAGCCTTCTATCCATTCAAGCCCCGGAAGTATTTCTATACGGTTTGTGATCCTGCTTTTATTGTAAAGCCTTACAACGTCTCTATGATACTCGGTATACGCCCTGTTCCCGCCGAAAATAGGCACCGCAGGGATAAAATCAACAGTCTGCGCTTTGTTTGAATCGTTTTTAATTTCCACCATCCATATTTCGGCCATTTCATCATTAGGCACAAATATGGCAGCCGAAACGGCAAGCTGATTTTTTTTAGATTTTCCGCTAAAACGCACATAGCCAAGCCCCATTTCATATTTTGGTTCTGAAGTTTCCGTAACGGTGAGATCATAATTATTCACAAGCCACGGCTTTTCGCCCTTGGGCCTCACCCACAAAAACCTTGCCTGGCCTTTAGGAAAATTCGGCCCGTCAAATTCGCCGAACATCCTTGTATAATCAAAACCGCTGAAACCTCTCAAAAAATTATCGCAGATAGAAAAATACCGCGGACTGTTAGCCAGCATATGAATAAGCGGCTGCGGCAGCTTTCTTGGATCTGCCGCTAATTCTCCGAATTCGTTGAAATTCCAAATTTTTGACATTTAAAAAATCTCCGGTTAAAGACAATTGGGTCTCTCTAAAAACCTATCTAAAGTGGTGTCATTCCCGTGAAAACGGGAATCCATTTTTGTCGTTATCGTCGAACACATTTAAAGGTAACATGGATACCCGTTTTCACGGGTATGACAAAATTGGGTTTTTAGAGAGACTCAATTGCGAATTAATTAGTTTCCGCGAAACAAAAACCTTATAATAAGTTTCTGCAAAGCAGAAACACAAATATTTTTCATTCGTAACTGCCGTTATTTTTATTTACCATAATTCCGCTTTTATAACTACTTTTCTGTTCTGCCCGAGCCGTCCTTCTTCCGTTTTTTCTTTTGAAGCCGATTTCTGTTTAATTTCTATCTTATCTTTATCTACGCCGTTTTTTATGAGCGCCCTCTTCACATTTTCCGATCTTTTTTCAGAAAGTTTATTATAATCCGCCTCGGGATTATCTTCACATTCTTCGACGATCACGGAATAATCTTCATAGGAAATAACTTCTTTTGCAAAATCGGCAATTTTATTTCTTGCTTCTTTTGAAAGAGAATTTTTTCCGCGTTCAATAAATTCTACGGTTATTTTTATTTCTTCCGGAATATGACTCGTGGCGACAAATAATGACGTAAGCAAAATTTCTTTGCTGTCCATTATATTTTTGTTTTTCTTGCTGTGAACAAAATCTCCCGCAAGATAATCGTCCGAATGCCGGTATTTGGCGGAACATGCCGAAAGAAAAATAAATAATGTCAATATTACAAATATTCTGTACACTTTTTCCTCTCGCAAACTTATTGAATTATATAACTTTTACATTGTATTTTCAAGGTAAAATGCATAATAAGAGGGTAAGATAAGCAAAAACAAAAAACTTTGCCTATCCTGTTCCCTCTTATTATCTTATCTTATGCCGTTTATGCCGCAGAGAGCAGTTCTGCGGTAGATTTCGGGATCTTTACCGATTCTTCGATTGCTTTTTCTACGGTGATGCGGGTAGAAGGCATTATCATATAATAATCCGATAAAACTAAATTATATCCCATGTTAATGAGCGGCTTAAGTTCTTCCGTAACAAATTTCTCAAAAGGATTTATAGACGATAATCCCTCATGGGCAACAAGTACGCCTTTCATGAAGTTTCTTTGAGCGTCCGTAAGCACTTGGTCAAAAACGGGCAATGACTGGGTCCTCATCAAAATTTTTCTCTTTGAATTGACCGGATGAATATATTTTTCAAAAGGATTTTTAGGTTTTTTTATCTCTTCGACAAAAGCCGACGTTGCGGCGAATAATATCCTGTCTTTAATATTTTCAAAATCGCTTCCGTTGTTTTTAATTATTTTTTTCGCTTCATGTCCTATATATACATCGACATAATTAACTCTTTTTCCCCTGTCTTTGATTTTTTTATGCATGAATGAGATCGGAATCACTATACTTCTTCCGTCTTCAAGCTGCACTTCTATGTCTCTTTTTAAAAGCCGCCTTTCCGATTCGGCTACTAAATCCATATTTTTCAGCTCAATTCCCACTGCATGCGCTTCTTCGTTTACCAAATCTTTCATTCTCTGATGCTGTCTGCCGTAAGAACCAGATTCATTTATTACGTCTATAAGCAATGTGTTGTCAGTATCCCAATAATCGCGCTGCTTATAAAGGCTGTTTCTTATGGAATCCATAATATTATATAAACCGGTATCAAAAAATTCATACCCTAAAGTTACAATGGCAGCCAACGGTCTGCATATATCATAAAATACGCTTCCTAAAAACTGGCTTTTTGACACATATGTTTTTCCTACTATTTTTGCGTCCTCGGCGCCCGATTCAAAGCCTACATAAGCAACGCCTATATCGCCGCTGTAAATATTGGCGCCGCCTCTCCCCATAGGGGCGGCATATTTCTTTGAAAACTCATCATCAATGCTGAATATCATGCGGCTGCCGGCAAACTCTACGGGATGCAAACCTACGCTTTCGGTTTTGCTTATAGGGTTGTGCCCTACGGTGAGCCTCATTACGCCTCTGCCCATTCTGGCAAGAATATTTTCGAATCCTATTTTTTGATGCCTGTCTCTTATATCCTCATGTTTGACCTCTGTGGTAAAATCGCTGTAAATAGAATAAAGAAGAGTGAAAGCCTCATTCATATCGCCTAAATCTCCGGTCTCCGGATTAAAATTTTGAATATCCCGTCTGATTATTTCAAAACCTTTAAACAAAGAATTTCTGTGATAATGTCTGCCTTTATAATAAAAACCTTTGATCCTTTGCCCGTTCTTTTCATATTTTTCAATTTTTCCGTTTACGACCCTTCCTATAGACACATTCCCGCTGTTGTCTACGGGAAGCATTGAATGCATCATATATGTGCCGTATTCGTCGCGTCTGTAAAAGAAAAAGTTTTTCTGAAAAAATCTTCCGATATCCGCCATTCTGTTGTCTCTCATGTAGTTGGAATTGTTAAGCAGTTCTTTGTTCAAAAGTTCCTGCAGTTCTTCATTCTGTTCTTTAGTGAGTTCCGCTTCTGCCGATACGCCTGTTCTTTGTCTAAACTCTCTTTCAACATCCGTTTTAATTTCAATATTCCTTTGAGCCAGCAGACCTTTTTTTCCGCCTCCCCAGCCATCATGAAATCCCCAGTCGTTTACCCACCACTCAACGCTTTCATAATTTCTTGCCATTATCGCGTCTATTACGCGCCACTGCCAATTTCCTTTTACTTCAACTTCCTCTTTCATTTTAGCCGTTTGAGTTTCTATAATTTCTTCAATGATCTCTTCCATCCTGTCAAAAGCTTTTTTTGCAGCCTCGGACTTTCCGTATTCTTCTCTAAGCTCCGCAAGTTCACCTTTTTTAATCTTCCACCAGTTAATCGACATTTGATCCACGGCCAGCAATCCCGTGTCGACGATAGTGTTTACATTGCGCCCTAAGATCATTCCCCACCATTTTCTTAACTTTTCGTCTTTGAAAATGCCTGTCGCGTTAGTGTTGTTTAGTATATCTTTTCCTTTTTTATCAAGAGTTACACCATAAGTCTCCATAAAAAGAACGGTCATCTCTTCATATATAGCATCCCATTTGCCTTTTTGGTTCTTCTTTGCATTTTCCATGTATTCCGCGATTTTTTCAGCCCATTTATATTTATCCGTGGCATAATTCACTCTAATACGGGACGTTCCTATGCCGGATCCGGATCTTTTTGCTCTTTCATCTTCATCAATCTTTGACATAAGCAAATCCTTAACATTTCCGTACATGTCTTCATAGTCGGCTTCCACACCTTTATAGTTTTTATAAAAAGGAAGATGAATGCCCATTAAATTCATTCTGACAAGAGCGTCGTGATTGCCTTCGACAAATCTGACTTTGCCGCTTTCCGCCGCGTTTGCCAATAAGTCTATCACCTCTAGCGCGGCTTCGCCTCTGTCAACCAAATCTCCTCCGACATAAATAGCATTGATGTCGGAGTTTTCAAGAGATCTCTTAATGACATTTTTTTCGAGTTTTCTAAGTATTTCCCTAACGGTATTTATGTCGGTTTCATCAAGAGCTTTTTCGAGGATGTCTATATCGGGCTGTTCAAGAGTTTCTTTGACCTCATTTATTATATAATAATCTTCATAAGCTTTCCTGATGGCATTTATGTCGGTCTCCTGATACATTGTCTTAATTTTATTAATTACATTTTCAACATTTAAAATATTCGCAAGAACTGCGGTAAGCCTGTCATATCCTCCGTGAATATCGCTTAAATACACATTTCTCGGGTAGCTTACGTTTTTAGAATTAAATATTTCGCTTTTGATCATCTGCCAAAGCAAGCGTATTCTGTTTTTCAAAGTAAAAGCGGAAACTTCAGAGCTTTTTGTCCTAATTATTGAAGAACTCAGCGCATCAATAACTTCTTCTACCGTAGATATCATTAAATCCACATCGGATCTGCTGTATTTTCTGTCATGTATTCTTTCAAGTTCGGCTCTTTTGGATTCAAAATAATCACGCAGCAAATTGTCGCTAAGCGAAGACATGATTATTGTTTTCGCGCCTTCCGTTATATAAAGATTGGGTTTCCTTCTGAAAAAGCCCTGTCTTATTAAATCGTTCACGGCATCGCCGTCAAGAAAGTTGTTATCTTTCAGCAATTTTATTCTTTGAGATATCTCAAGTTCTTTGTTAAAAAATACGGTATCGCCCATTTCCGCCCATATTCTAAATATTCTGTCGAGTTCAAAAACGGCGCTTAAGGCGTCGGCATCATGAAGCAGGCATGCGAGGTAGTTTGAATGTTCGTCTCTGAGTTTTAAGTTATCTTCAATTTTTTTATGCCCCACGCAAATATTCATAAGTTCGTTTACGGACTCTTCGGTCATGGAAGTATCTTGATCTTGCAAAGTTTTAAACATTTCTTCTATCATAAGAGCGGAATTAGCCTCGTGGTTGCCCCGCGAAACAAGCGTAGACAAGTCATGAAACAAAGCGCTGTAAACCATTAATCTGATATTGCGGTTTGATAAATCTTTAAGTCTGTCCTTATCTTTAGCGAGAATATCAAGCATATAAGACATGACGTCAAGAGAATGCGACATGCCGTGTTCCCTTACCATGGTTTTGTCATTCAAATATCTTTCAAACAAATGATCCGGCAGCGTTTCATACATGACGTCGATGCCGATTGTAAAATTCATATAAAACGAGTCTGTCATTTTCGCGATAGCGGCATCGCTGTATTCTCCCGTGGAATGCAAAATATCTTCAAGTTTAGTGCGGAGCTCTAAAATTTTTGCAAATGCTATCTTGAAATTAGTCAAATTATCTTCTTTTTTCATTAATTCGGAATCTTTGATTTTGTCTTTCTTTCTTTCCTTTAGAACCATGCCTGTAAAGAATTCTTTATCATTCTTTTTTCTTTCCTCGCTTCTATCCGACTGTATCGTAAGATACGACTCTTCCAAATGCATAATATCTTCATTGGAAAGATTTTTTTCTTTCATTAGATCAATAAGTTCGTCCAGAGTAAGCTTATATCCGGAAAGCCTCTTCAAAAATCTGGAACCGCCGAGAATCCCGTTTAAATAGGGCATTATATATTCGTTTTTTATTTTTTCATTGTATGCATGCTCTCCGAAATCCGCGTCGGAAGCGACTATTTCCATGGGATATATTTTTTTAACTTCATTGATCATATACGCTATATCCTGCATTAACCGTATATTCTCAAACGTCTCCACCTCGCTTCCTTTGACGTTTCCTAAAAATTCATGAGCTATTTCATGCGAAAGACCTAATTTTAAAGTTATCCTTCGCAAATCGCCGGCAATTTTTTCTTCTTCACTCCTTAGCGGAAGACCGGAATCAGGCTTGCCTATTTCAAACAAGGCTTTATTTATGCCTATAAAACCGATCCCCGTATAATTCTCAAAAAGATGGCTGGATTGGTCGATCAATCCTATGTACAGCGTATCAGGAATTTTTTCTATGGAAGCTCTGCCTCTCGGAAGATTTCTCGCGTTCTCTATAATTTCCAAAAGATCTTCATCGCTGAGATCTATTGTTCTTTCAATAACGATATCGATTTTTCTGCCGTCTATTTCAAGAACCGCCTGTCTCGCAGGATTCTCAGCTGACGATTTTGTGTGAGCGCGCACAATAGAGTCAACCATATTTTTCGCGGCTTCTTTCATTCTAAGTCTATGAAACAGCTTCATAATTCTGAAAGCCCACTTATCTTCGCTTCTTTTGGAAATTCTTGAATAAAAATCTCCGGAGACCTTCATCCCTTTTGCTTTATTTATTATTCTTACGGCCATGTATTGCGCGCGATCGGCTGCTGTCGGGCCAAAAACCGTAAATCTGTCTTTTATTTCCCCTAACGCAATCCTTACATATTCATATTTCTTCGTTTTCGGCACAAACAGTTCGCTTTCTTTGAAGTCAATCAAACCGTCTTTTATTTTAAATTCAAGAGTCTGCTCCAGAATTTTAATTTTGAAAACGTCATTGTCATAAGACGCGGATATGTCGCCTTCTTTGATGCCCTTAATATTATTGATCCATTCGTCTATAATTGTTTTCAACTGAGAAGGAGACTGATAATTACGGGAAGAATTTACGATCGTATTTACAAGTTCGCCGACATAAGCCTGCCTGCTTTGTTCGGGTATTTTAGGAAAAACCGCAAGCATTATGGGTATGGGATTTAACGCGTTTCTTAAAACACGCGGCACCGACGCATTGATCTCAATAAGCATGTTATAAACTTCTGCGCTGTTAAAATCTTCTAAAATGACGGGCGTGATCAAAACATAAGAAATTCCTTTCTTTTTAAAATCTTCAACCAAAGACGTATGAAACCCTCCGGAAACAAAAACATTTACTTTGCCGCCGTCTTCTAATATCTCTTTGGCCAAATTGTTTAAGAAAATACCGTTCCTTTCCCTGTTTGCCGCGTAATATTTTCCGTATTCCGGATTATTAAGAAAAGTAAAAATCAAATTGCCGTATTCCGGGTATTTTTTTGAGATAAAACTCTTATAAAGCTCCATATTTCCGGAAAAGTACTCAAACTCGCTGTCTGTCATGCTGAGGGTTAAATAAGAACTCAAAAGGGAAGTCATTCTATAAAGAAGCAGGTCTTCAAATTTTGATGTATCGTTTGTCTCATTGTTAAGAATTTTATTCACATAAGTTTCTTCGTCATAAAACACTAAAATAGGATTTATGGAGCTGCTTTTTATCGAATAAGTTAAAAATAGATAAAGGTTCGGATATTCTTCTATAAAAGCGACTAAATCTCCGTTTTCAGCCGCATTGTATAAAGCTTCGTAATATTCGATTTGATTGTTGATTTTTGAAACGACATTGCTGTAATCTCTGTAAGAAAGTTCGTTTTTCAAATGCAGGTTATATAAATCCAATTCTTTTCTCACTTTATTCAGGTTCAGCTGCCCGCTTAATTCTCTCAGATTGACATAAGCCGCCAAGTTTGAATATTTATACATCGGCTCCGAATATTCAAGTTCTGCTCTGGAAAGTTTATCATACCATCTGCCGTCTCTTTTAAAGCTTACCAAATCACCCAATATATCAAGAGTTTTTTTTGTTTTTTTGAATACGTCTTTTTCAAACGGCTTTATTCTCCTTACCGCATTATCGCTGACAAGGAGCAAATCCGCGGCTCTTTGGATATTCTCAATGTATTTATCCCAATTCTCGACGCCGTAAATATTATCTTTATTGCTTTCTACGGAATATAATTCAACGCCGTTCAAAAGACCTCTGCCGAGAAGTTTTTCGACAACGCTGTATTTAACGCTCTCCGGAAGAGCCGTGAGAACATTGCTTTCGACTTTCCCTTCCGGAAGACCTTCAAGTATAACTTTGTCAACTCCTATATTTTTATCCAAAGAGGATATTATATCCGAAATATTTTTCTGTACGCCGGGATTGCAATGCAGATCCTGTATGTAGACAAGCACATTATCGGACGAAGAAACGATATTATGTTCGGTAATGTATCCGGCCGAACGCGGGACCGCGTTTTGAACGGCATTCAAAATTGCAGAAGTTTTTGAGTCATCCTGCGCGGAAAAAGCATACTGAGGAATCAGCGAAGTGAATAAAAAAGCAAAAGCAGCCGCAATTGCAATCACCCGATTGAAATTGTGTTTTTTCATAATCCACCCTTATAATAAAATACGTAAATATTTATATATTTAAATTATAGCTAAAATATATAATTTTTCAACACTATTTTATGAAAAACCTGTGAATTCTTTAAGCAGGCCGGTTTGAGTTTTTTTTGATTATCAGATAATTTCTGAAATAAAGCGCAGTATCCGCCAGAACTAAAATAAAATTAAATATGTAAAAAGCGATTATGAAATCAAAATTAAACAGAATTTTATGAAGAATGCCGCACGTATAACCGATAACCACAATAATTAAAAACCACAAACTTTTTCCTTTATTGCTTCGCGATGTATAGGATTTATATATGGAAAACGGCCACGCGCAGCCGAAACATAACATCATAACCGCTTCAAAAATACTCATTAAAATACCCCTTTTTAACGGCAGAGTGAAGATTGAAGAGTGGAGAGTGGAGAGTGGAGATACTGCAACTGCTTTGTCTTTTGCCGTATCTTCACTTTTCACTCTCCACTCTTCAATCTGCCGTTATAGAACCTGACTTCGCCCTTTTGGTTCCCCCGAAAGAGAACACAAATTAAATATTATATCAGCGACGATAAATGAAATTTAAGTCTTACTGTTAAACTGTATAAAATGTTAAAGCGAACTCTTTTCCGTGTATTTTTAGTGTAATCTTACTTTTTTTTGAATTGTGCTCCGACGACAAGCAAAAGCATAAAAAGACAAGAAAAAGATATTTTGAACACAAATGACTGTGTTTTGGTTCCCCCAAATTACTTCTTTTATGAGTGAATTCTTACGTTTTTAGTGCTTTGGGGCGAAGTCGGGAGAGTGGAGAGTGGAGATACTGCAACTGCTTTGTCTTTTGCCGTATCTTCACTTTTCACTCTCCACTCTTCAATCTGCCGTTATAGAATTTCCCGCCAAATATCCCGTTGAAAATGCTGCCTGAAGATTAAAACCGCCGGTAGGCGCGTCAATGTCTATAACTTCTCCGCAAAAATATAATCCCTGAATGATTTTTGACTGCATTGTTTTCTGGTCGATTTCGCTGGTCAAAACTCCGCCTCTTGTAATAATAGCTTCTCTTGCGTCCCTTATTCCCGATATTTCAAATCTCAAATCCTGAAGGGAGTCCAGTATTTTACTTCTTTCGGCTTTATTTATCTGCGCGCATTTTTTTGTCATATTAAGTCCGCAGTGATTTATGAACGGATTGATAAGCTGGATCGGAAGAAGTTCTTTCAGCATATCTTTAATCCGGTATTGCCCGAATTTATCCAGCTCTCTAAGTATTCTTTGATTTAACTGATCTTTGTCCAAAGCCGGTTTCAAATTCAGCGACAGAAACGGTTTTTTGCCGTCATTGCGGCCAGGCGCTGAGTTAACATGTTCGTTCGCAATGGCGGAAAAAGCAGGACTTATCAAACCGCTCAAAGTAAGTATCGCGGGGCCGTCCGCTCCATACACGGTAAACTCCATCTCGCCGAACTCTTTTGCTTCAATACTGTTTCCGTTCAAAAGCGAA
>WRNH01000020.1 GCA_009776745.1 Endomicrobiia bacterium
CTGGGACAAAGTCCCAGCCGAAACCTGTTTTAGGTTTTCACAAAGCGAAAACACCAAGACCTATTACCTCTTACCTATTATCTGTCGTCGAGAGGGAAAAATGGAAACAAAAGAAACTATTCAAAAGCTTATCGCAGACAGCATTGAAGCGAAACAAAAAATGCTTGGATCTGAACATATCGAGTACATACAAACAATTGCGGACAAAATAGTTGAAGCTTACGGAAATAATAAAAAGACCATAATCTGCGGAAACGGCGGGTCGGCTGCGGATGCGCTGCATTTTGCCGCCGAAATGGTCGTCAGGTTTGAAAAAAACCGAAAGGCTTTGCCTTCGATCGCGTTATCTGAAAACGTATCGACTATAACCGCAGCGGGAAACGATTTCGGCTATGACCAATCTTTCAGCCGCCAAGTTGAAGCTTTTGCGCAGTCCGGAGATATTTTTATTGCGATTTCGACAAGCGGTAATTCTCCAAACGTAATTAAAGCGATAGAATCTGCCAAAAAGATCGGCGCGTTTACAATAGGAATGACAAATGAAGACGGCGGAAAAATGAAATCAATGTGCGATTTGTGCTACTGCGCGCCGTCAAAAATTACCGCCAGAGCCCAGGAATGCCATATCCTTTTAATACACATCATTTGCAGAATAATAGAAGAAAAAGTTTTTAACGGCAGAGAATAGAGAACAGAGAATAGATAATAGAGAATAGAGAATAGAGAATAGAGAAGACGAAGGGAGATTTTATTATGTTTGTGGTTGAGCCGTTGCCGTATCTATTATCTATTATCTATACTCTATTATCTGCCGTTTTGTGGGAACATAACAATGAAAAATATCAAACGCGTTTTAACATGGGAAGAGCTTAAATCGGAAGTTAAAAAGCTTCAAAAGGCCGGTAAAAAAGCAGTTTTTACCAACGGCTGTTTTGATTTGCTTCATTTGGGGCATGTTTCTCTTTTTGAAAAAGCAAAAAGCATGGGTGACGTTTTGATAGTCGCGATAAATTCGGATAAATCTTTGAGCCGTCTTAAAGGTCCGAAAAGGCCGCTTGTCAAAGAAAAAGACAGGGCAAAGCTTTTGCTTGCTTTAAAAGCCGTAGATTATGTTGTTGTATTCGGCGAACAAACCCCGTACGAACTTTTAAAAGAATTGCGCCCCGACATATTGGTTAAAGGCGGAGATTATAAATTATCTGAGATAATCGGCAGAGAGTTTGTAAAAAAAGTGTACAGATTTCCTTTTGTAAAAGGCAAGTCCACGACAAATTTGATCAATACTATTGTTGAAAGATACGGAAAACAATAAAGTGGAAAGTGAAAAGTGAAAAGTGGAAATAAAGGCAGCAACAATTACGAATTACGAATTACGAATTACGAATCAAAGGCAAAGACAAAAAAAAAGCTTGTCATTCCCGAGTGTCTTAATCGGGAATCTGCCGTTGCCGTTCACTCCGCGCTTCGCATCGTAGATGCGAACCTTAACCGCTGCCGCGAAGGTTTAAGAGTTGTTGAAGACAGCCTGCGTTATGTTTTAAATGACGGAACTTTATATAAAAAAATACGCGCTATCCGTCATAATGCCGATAAAGTTTTAAGAAGCAGCTATGCTGCTCTTATACAAAAAAGAGATACGATAACCGACAGCGGCCGCGAAATGCCGGAAACTTCAAAAAAAGATCTGCCTTCAATAATGATCGCAAATTTTAAACGCGCGCAGGAATCTTTAAGAGTTTTGGAAGAATACTCAAAGACCATGTTTCCTGAAGCTTCGTCTGAGTTTAAAAAACAGCGTTATGCCGTATATAATTCCGAAAAAGCAGTTTATTTGAAATATAAAAAAATGTTTAAAACAGCGTGAAGAAAAAAAGATAACAGCGTATAGAGAATAGATACTGTAGCGGCGTAGATGTGCATACAGCGGATAATAAAATCCGCTTTTTCTATTAGAGGCTGCCTTTAAAAAGGGAAAATAAATGAAAAAAATTATTTTAGCTTTTGCTTTGCTTGTTTTGCCTGTTACGGCTTTTGCTGTAAGTTTTAAAGCCGCAGGCTATGATTGGCGTCCGTATATAACCATGGATATAGCAGCAGCGGGCGGGATAGTTGAAGTTCCGCCTCCGGACAATATACCCGGATGGGAGCTGAGAAATGCCACTGCCATAGGCGCGCTTTTTAATTTAGGCGCAGGCATAAAACATAACCGCGTACGCACGGAGCTTTCTTATTTTACCAGAGCTTCTATGAACTTTCCGGTTTCATGGATTTTTACCGGAACGGTATCGGCTTCCGCTGAACAAGCCGGAATGATAAATTTTTATTTTGATTACGTTTCCACAAGAGTTTTTGCAATGTATATAGGCGCAGGCGGCGGTCTTTCAAGCTGGAATCAGTCAACGGCGTATCTGTGGGAATCGTCGCATGGCGGAGACGGAAAAAAACATACTTATGAACGCGAAGGACTTGATTTTATATACGGGCTTTATAGCGGAATTAGTTTCACTGTTAAGAATAGGGTCAGTTTTGATCTGGGTTTTATTTATTATCACACAAACGGCTTAAACATAAACAGTTTCGGCGGTAAATTGGGCACGAGATATACGTTTTAACACGGAAATTCCATCAGGCAAAATTTTCTAACGGAATATCCGGGTTTAATGGCATAAACAAGTCATAAACCGGCGCTAAAACCGTCAACACTTTCATATTAGTTCCACGACAAACGCATGAAAAAATGTCTCGTTGAGACCGCCCTCACCCCGCTTTGCTCGGAGTTTACAGCGGCAAGGTTTGCACTTACCGTGTTATTGTAATTTTTTTCCAAAAATAGAATTATAAAGCCTGTATCCTCCGCTTAGATTATAGGCGTCAAAACCGTTTTGGGAAAGTATTCCGGCTGCGATATATCCGCGAAGTCCGCTGTGGCATATTATGTATACCTTTTTATTTTTATCCAGCTCTGAAATGCGTTTTCTCAGTTCGTCAACGGGAATATTGATAAAACCGTCTATGTGCCCGTTTTTGTATTCAACAGTTGTACGCGTATCAAGCAAAATAATGCTTCCGTCACGCGGCAATCCGCTCACTTCATGCCAGTGAAAAGTTTTTAATTTTCCGGTAAGTATATTTTCGATCACAAATCCCGCCATATTTACAGGATCTTTTGCCGACGAATACGGCGGCGCATAACACAATTCCAGTTTTGCAAGATCAAAAGCCGTCATCCCCGCGCGGATTGCTGTCGCAAACACGTCGCACCGTTTGTCAACGCCTTCAAAACCGGTAATTTGCGCGCCGAGTATTTTTCCGCTTTTTTTCTCAAACAAAGTTTTTATACACATATTAGCAGCGCCCGGATAATAGCTTGCGTGATTGGCTGAATAAATGAAAGATTTATCATAATCAAGGCCTAATTTTTTCGCCGTTTTTTCATTGACGCCCGTGGATGCAGCAGTCATATCAAATATTTTAATAATCGCCGACCCTTGAGCTCCTTCATATTTTGAATCAATGCCGCAGATATTGTCAGCCGCTATGCGCCCCTGTTTATTTGCCGGCCCCGCAAGATGGAACATTGTCTTTTGACCGGTAACAAAATCTTTAACTTCCACTGCGTCGCCTGCGGCATAAATATTTTTATCCGAAGTTCTCATATGCTCGTCTGCGATAATAGCGCCGCGTTCGCTGACGGCAAGACCGGCATTTTTCGCAAGCGCGCTTTCAGGACGCACGCCGGCCGACATAATAAGCATATCGGCGCGTATATTTCCCTGTTTTAAAACAATATTTAAACCGCTTTTGTCTTCTTCAATTTTTTGTACGACATCGCTTAAAAGCAGGTTTACGCCTTTTTGTTTGATATAGCGCTCCGCGGCGCATACAATATCATAATCAAGCGCAGCCAAGATCTGATCCGACATTTCCACGAGCGTTACCGAAAGTCCGGCATTTGCCAAATTTTCCGCCATCTCAATACCGATAAATCCGCCGCCGACAACAACTGCGGTTTTAGGATGGCTGCTGTCAATAAAATCCTTAATTTTATAAGTGTCCGGTATATTTCGAAGCGTGAAAACGCGCGGAGAATCAATGCCCTGTATGTTTGGCAAAACAGGTTCTGCCCCGGGAGAAAGAATCAAATCGTCATAACTTTCAGAATATTTCTTGCCGGTTCTAAGGTCGGTAACCGTTACGGATTTTTTTTGTCTGTCTATAGATATAACTTCATTTTGAACGCGGACATCTATATTAAAACGGTTTTTAAAACTTTCAGGAGTCTGCAAAGTCAAAGCCGATTTGTTTTTTATCTCTCCTCCGATATAATAAGGAAGGCCGCAGGTCGCAAACGATATATATTCGCCGCGTTCAAACATAATTATTTCGGCGTTTTCATCAAGCCGCCGAAGCCTTGCCGCCGCAGATGCCCCGCCAGCCGCGCCGCCTACAATTAAAATCTTTTTCATTAAAGCGATCCCCCTGTTGTTGAAAATCAATATACCACTGCTCAAAAAGTTTGTCAAGAAGGCAGGTAATAGGCAGGTAATAGGTAAAAGGTAAAAGGTTTTGGTGTTTTCGCTTTGCGAAAACCTAAAATAGGTTTCGGCAAAGCCGAAACACAATACCTATTACCTTTTACCTATTACCTTTTATCTGCTTCTGCCGTTTATTATTATGTCCAAAAATGCTATCATTACAAAATTAAAAATGAAGAGGAAAAAATATGACATTAATGACAGACGCTATAGGCAAAAAACCGAATGAGCTGATAAAAGCCGCGGCAAAAGCCGAAGGTTTGAGTGAAGAATTTATAAGGGAAGGCATTGCAGCCGGCACTATAGTTATTCCAAAAAATATAAATAGAAAATTGTCTAAAATCGTGGCCGTTGGCAAAGGTTTAAAAACCAAAGTTAACGCCAATATCGGCACTTCGCCGGACCATATAGATTTGCAGGAAGAACTCGCCAAGCTTGACGCCGCGGTAAAAGCCGGAGCTGACGCTGTCATGGATTTGTCCACTGGCGGCGATTTGACGAAAATAAGAAAAGAAATTCTTGCCCGCTGTCCGGTTCAAGTCGGCACTGTGCCGATTTATGAAGCGGCATGCAGGACAGTGGCTGGCGGCAAAAAAATCTCCCAAATAGAGAGCGAAACGCTCTTTGACGTTATAGAAGAACAAGCCGAACAGGGCGTTGATTTTGTTACTGTTCATTGCGGAATTAATAAAGCCACTGTTGAAATATTAAACCGGCAAGGACGGCTTGCGGGAGTTGTAAGCCGCGGCGGCTCTTTTTTAGTTAAATGTATCAATGCGACAGGCAAAGAAAATCCTTTGTATGAACACTACGACAGGCTTTTGGATATAGCAAAAAAATATGATATGACTTTATCTCTTGGCGACGGTTTCCGGCCGGGCTGCGCGTTTGACGCTTCTGACGGAGCGCAGATCGCAGAGCTTTCAGTCCTCGGGGAACTTGTTTTAAGAGCAAGAAAAGCCGGTGTGCAGACTATGATCGAAGGTCCGGGACATGTGCCGCTTAACCAGATCGAAACAAATGTAACTTTGGCAAAAAGGCTGGGGCATGGCGCGCCTCTTTATTTTTTAGGCCCGTTAGTTACGGATATTGCCCCGGGATATGACCATATAACTTCCGCAATAGGCGGAGCATTGGCCGCTTCATACGGCGTTGATTTTATTTGTTATGTTACTCCTGCAGAGCACATAAGATTGCCCGACGTCGCAGACGTGCGCGAAGGCGTTATAGCCGCCCGTATAGCAGGCCATGCGGCGGATATTGTAAAAGGCGTCAAAGGCGCCAAAGAGCAGGACGACGAAATGTCAAAATGGCGCAAAGCGCGCAACTGGGACAAGCAAAAAGAATTCTGCATAGACCCCGAAAAACTCTCAAAAGAAAGAGCCAAACTTCCGCCGCAGCAGGAAGACGTCTGCACCATGTGCGGCGAATTCTGCGCAATGAAGGACGAATAAGAAATGAAATTAATAATTTACAAATAATAAATGGCAGATACATACCACAAGAGGAATTAACGGCAAAGATTTGCAAGTTTTTATTCCCATTTTGGAAAAGGTGTGGATACAAGGCGGACAGGATATTTTCCGTTTGCCGTAAAGGAGTTGAAAATGTCAGCGCAATCTTATTTATCAAGAGGGGTATCGCCTACGAAAGACGATGTTCACGCGGCGATAAAAAAGCAGGATAAAGGTTTGTATCCGGGCGCTTTTTGTAAAATAATCGAAGATGTTGCCGGAGATAAAAATTATTGTTCCATAATTCATGCCGACGGCGCGGGAACAAAAGTAATCATAGCTTATCTTTATTACAAAGAAACCGGCGACGCGTCCGTATTCAAAGGGATACCGCAGGATTCTCTTATTATGAATATCGACGATATGATATGTGCCGGAGCCGTTGATAATTTTGTCGTTTCAAACACCATAGGGAGAAATGCCAACAGGATAGACAGGGAAATTTTAAAAGTTTTGATAGAAGGCTACGCTTCGGTTATAGACGAACTTAAAAAATACGGAGTCAATATTATTATGGCCGGCGGAGAAACGGCCGATATCGGAGATATAGTGTCTACGGTCGTTGTTGACTCGACGGTTTTTTCAAGGCTTAAAAGGGCTGACGTTATGGATTGCGACAATATTAAACCCGGCGACGCAATTGTGGGGCTTGCTTCTTACGGCAGGGCGGTTTACGAAACGGAATACAATTCGGGAATCGCTTCCAACGGATTAACGGCGGCAAGGCACATACTTTTATCTTCGGAATATAAAAAATTCAAAGAAACTTATTCTTCAACCATAGAAGACGATAAAGTGTTTTCAGGAAAATATATGCTTTCGGATAAATTGCCGAACTCGGAACAGACCGTGGCTCAGGCATTGTTATCTCCGACGCGCACGTATCTTCCGGTTGTAAAAGAGATATTGGAAAAAGAAAAAAAATCCGTCCGCGCTTTTATTCACTGCACCGGAGGCGGGCTTGTAAAAAGCAGGAATTTCGGAAAAAACGTAACTTATGTAAAAAATGATATCTTTGACGTTCCGCCGATATTTAACGCCATACAAGCAGCGGGAAATATTCCGATGCAGGAGATGTTTCAGATATTTAATATGGGACACAGAATGGAAGTTTACTGCGAAAAAGAAAAAGCGGAAAATATAATCAATATATCGCAGCGGTTCGGCGTAGACGCTAAAGTAATAGGAAGGGTCGAGAAAAACGAAGAAGGTAAAAATAAAGTTATAGTTAAATACAAAGATGAGACCTTTGTTTATTGACTAGAGTAATAAAGCCCTCAAGGACTTGATATTTTTTCCGGCGGTCGGCCGTAAAATAAACCGAAACTAAAAACGTTACGGGAATTTTTTAGCAAATGAAAATAACAAATTTTTTTAAAAACAACAAAATTCTTTCGCATTTTTTAATTCTTTCCGTTATAACGGCATGCGTATATTTCGGAAATTATAAAAACGATTACGGTTATTTTGACGATTTTGCGGAAATAGTTAATAATAAGCTTGTAAACCCCAAAGAAAGCGGGATATGTCCTATTTTTACCGATATAAAATCTTTTCACTTTTACGTGCCGTTTAAACATTTGGTTAACTATTCGCTAAACTCCGCGGCGTTTTTTAATCCGCACGTTTCGCATTTTTTCAGCGATATTATCCATATTTTTAACGTACTGCTTTGTTATCTTGTTATCTTGAGATTGTCAAAATCTTACCGTACGGCGTTTTTGACCGCTTTGTTTTTCGCGATTGCTCCGGTCGGCAGCAATGCCGTCAATGAAATTGCCGCAAGAGGCCATCTTTTCACCGGATTTTTTGCTTTTTCGTCATTTCTTTTTTACATGCTTGCGGATTCTGCCGGATTAAAACGTAATCAAGACAAACATTTTCTGGTTTTATCCGCGTTTTTATTTTTTATGGGGCTTTTCTTCTGGCCTACGCTGATCGTTTTGCCGGCAATCCTTATTGTGTACGAGTTTGCCAAAGAAAACAGGCAGCCCGCAGAAAAAATTTTTTTCAAAATACTTCCGTTTGCGCTGATCGCGTTTTTTGCGATATTTGTAAATTTGTATATTTCGCATATCAGACATGCTCAGGAAGTTCAGTCGGCAGTGTTTGATAACGGTCTTATATTTTCGCTGAACCTGTTCGGATGGGCTTCCTTATATAAAATACCTTCAATAATCGCGCATTACATGATCTACTGTTTTGTTCCGCCGTTTTTCGATATTATTTATTCGCCTCCGCTTCCGGATCTTTGGCAGGATCCTCTGCGTTATTTATGGCAATTCGGCGTTTTGGCGGCATATGCAGCGGTGTGCGTTTTCATATGCAGAAAAAATAAGATATTTGTTTTAGCTCCCGCGTTTTTCATTATTTTTCTGCTGCCGGGGCTGGCTTTGATGTATAAAACCGAAGTGATGAGTCTGCGGTATATGTATATGGGCTGCGTCGGCGTTTTCTTTGCGCTTTTTGCGTTTTTGGAAGCATACGCGTTTCCTTATCTTGGCGGCATAAAAAAATGGACAGCCGTTTTGCTGTTGGGTTTCTTTTTTCTTTTTTGTTCGGTAAACAGTTATGCCAGAAAATATATGTGGGCAAATCCGCACAAAGCGACAAGCGCGATGCTGGGCAACGGAGGGCTTGCCGAAGTGTGGGGCTGGCTTCTTAAGATCAACTGGGAAAACGATCTGATTCAAAAGCTTACGTATCTCAAGAAAGCCGAAGAAGCGCTTGAACAAAACAAGTACGGATATGAGCTTTCTTATGATTTGATAAATCAAAATATAAAAGGAAGAGTCAAATATATAAGAGATCTTTTGCACGGGCAGCACTCCGGCGGAGAGATAATATAGCGGACATTAAAAAGGCCGGGAGCAGGATATTAAAATAAAAAATAATTCAAAAATCAGAACAGATTCTTAAATTTATGCTTGATTTTTATTATGGGAGTAAAAAATGTCTTTTTTAAAGGAAGAATGGAAAAAAATATTATTGTTTATCGCGGTTTTTGTAATCGTGTATTTTTTGCCTGTAGGAAATTTGCGGTTTAATAATGCTCTTATCAATTCGATAAGCATGCTTAATAATTATTTCAGGGAACATTTCTTGCTTGGCTTGTTTCCGGCGATGTTTATAGCAGGCGCCATAACGGTATTTTTAAAATCGTCGGAAGTTATAAAATATATGGGCGACAAGTCTAATAAAATAATCGCTTATTGTTTTGCTTCCGTTTCGGGATTTTTATTATCCGTATGCTCCTGCACCGTTATGCCTTTGTTTGCCGGCATTTACAGGATGGGCGCGGGACTTGGTCCGGCAGTAACGTTTTTGTTTGCCGCGCCTGCCATTAACCTGGTCGCAATCACAATGACAACAAGCGTGCTCGGAATAAAAATGGGACTGGCAAGGACTTTAACGGCAGTATTATTTAGTTTTTTGGCAGGGATCATAATGGCATTTTTGTTCAGAAAAGAAGAAGTTAAAAGAATCCAAAATATTGCCGCGGCATGCGAAAGCGGCAGCGCGGCAAAGCCCGCTTATGTTAACGGCATGTTTTTTATGTCCATGATAGCGCTTTTGGTATTTTTAAATTGGCATCATAAAAATTTTTTGATTGTAACAGTCGGCATTATTGCCGCAGCAACGCTTGTTTTTGTTTTATTAAAATATTTTAAAAAAGACGATTATTCCGTTTGGATGGTTTCAACTTTTGAGTATATCAAAAGACAAATGCCGCTGCTTGCCATAGGTATACTTGCGTCGGGTTTTTTGCTTGGTTTTGAAGGCAAAGACGGGCTGATACCGTCATCATGGATCAGTTCGGCTGTAGGCGGCAACGGATTGCTTGCCAATTTTATTTCTTCTTTTTTAGGTTCGTTTATGTATTTTTGCACTTTAATAGAAGTGCCTATAGTTCAGGGTTTTATGAATAACGGCATGGGACAGGGACCTGCGCTTGCTTTATTATTGTCCGGTCCCGCATTGTCGCTGCCGAATATGCTTTTGATACGCAGCGTCATGGGAACAAAAAAAACCGCGGCATATGTAAGCATAGTCATAATTCTTGCCTCGGTTACGGGATATGTTTTTGGAAATTACTTTTAAAGCAAAGATAAGAGAGAATAGAAAATAGAGAATAGAGTATAGATAATAGATAATAGATACGGCAACGGCTTGACTTCAAACAATGAATAGTAAGATCTGTTTTTATCTATTCTCTATTATCTATTATCTGCCGTTATACGGCAACGGCTTGACTTCAGGCAATGAATAGTAAGATCTGTTTTTATCTATTCTCTATTATCTATTATCTGCCGTTATACGGCAACGGCTTGACTTCAAGCAATGAATAGTAAGATCTGTTTTTATTTATTCTCTATTCTCTATTATCTATTCTCTGTCGTTATACGGCAACGGCTTGACTTCAAACAATGAATAGTAAGATCTGTTTTTATCTATTCTCTATTATCTATTCTCTGCCGTTCAAAGGGGTAAACCATGAAAGTTATAAAAATTCTTGCAGCGGGCGATTGTTCTAACTGTAAAAAAATTTATGAGATGATCGAGTCCAAAGTTAAAGAAAAACAGTTGGACGTTAAACTTGAAAAAATAAGCGATATCAACAAAATCATAGAATACGGAGTAATGACGCCGCCCGCGGTAGTTATAGACGGCAAACTTGTTTTTGTCGGCGGACTCCCTACGCAAAAACAGATCGATAAATGGTTTGAAAGATAAATCCTGCAAATTATTCCCCTAATGTGCGGCCTTGCCTGATGCCGGAGGGCGTATTTTATTTTGTGCATAATATATAAAAATTGTATAATTATCAGGTCAAGCAATTTACTATCAGCGCGTGAAAAAGGACAAAAAGATGAAAATAAAGATAAGAGTACCTGCAACGACGGCAAATTTGGGGCCGGGTTTTGACGTTTTCGGAGCGGCATTGTCTTTGTACAATGAGTTTGAAGCCGAGTATGTTCCCAATGCGAAAAAAACAAAGTTTTGGCTAAAGGGGGAAGGAAAAAAAACTCTTCCAAAAGGAGAAAAAAACGTTTTATGGAAAGCCATGTCCGAAACTTTTCAACTCCTTGGCTGCGGTAAATACAATTTGAAAAATTTAAATATTACGATTAAAACAGGCATACCTTTAAGCGGCGGATTAGGTTCAAGCGCGTCGGCGATTATCGGCGGAATAGCTTTGGCCAATGCTTTATGCGGCGGCAAACTGACAAAAGCGCAGATTGCGCGGCTTGGCATGAAAATAGAAGGGCATCCCGATAATATCGCTCCGGCGGTTTACGGCGGATTGTGCATTTGTTATAAAAACGAAGACGGCGCAAATGAAGTTATGGGGCTTCCCGTGCCAAAAATGAAAGTTGTCATGTGCGTTCCTTCTTTTGAGCTTAGGACAAAACGTTCAAGGCAGGCATTGCCGAAAAATATAGATTTGCAGACAGCTGTTTTTAATACTTCAAGAGTGGCTTTGCTTACAGCTGCATTTTGTACGGGAAATTATAAACTTCTCAGGCAGGGTATGGAAGATAAATTTCATCAACCGTACAGAGGGAAAATGATTCCGGCTATGGATAATATAATAAAAGCGGCTGTTGATAACGGCGCATACGGAGCGTTTTTGTCAGGCTCGGGACCTTCGATCGCGGCATTTTGCGACAGAAGAGTATGTGAAAAAGTTGAAAAAGCAATGGTTAAAGTCTGGAAAAAAGAAAGCGTTGCGGTAAAATCGTATATTTTGGATTTTGACAATAAAGGCGTTGTAACGGCAGAGTGAAGAAAAACAATTGAGAATTACGGGACTTTCGTTCCAATTACGAATTACGGATAAACGGCAAAAAAGCTTTTCTGTCTTTTATTCATAATTGTTTTTCTTCACTCTGCTTTTATGTAGAATCGTTAAAATAAAAAGTTGGAAGTAAACGCTTAAAATTTTATATAATACAAGGGATTGTCTTTTAAGCAATATTTTTGGAGGAGCGGTAAGATGGGTTTAGTGGTAATGAAGTTTGGCGGGTCGTCGGTTGCCGACGCCGATAAAATGAAACATGTCGCGTATAAAATCATCGCGAAGAAAAAAGCCGGAAATAAAGCTGTAGTTGTGGTTTCCGCCCCGGGAGATACTACGGACGATCTTTTGGAAATGGCGGATAAAATTACTTCCAATCCTCCGGCCAGAGAAATGGATATGCTGCTTGCTACCGGCGAAATGGTATCAATTTCATTGCTTGCCATGGCTATTGATTCGATGGGTGAAAACGTTATTTCGATGACAGGCCCCCAGGCCGGAATTTCCGCAGACGCCGACCATATGCGCGCAAGAATAAGAAAAATCGATCCGAAAAAAATTAAAGCGCAGCTTGCGAAAAATAATATAGTTATCGTCGCGGGATTTCAGGCGATAAATCCTAAAGGCGATATTACAACGCTCGGAAGAGGAGGTTCGGATCTAACCGCCGTAGCTTTGGCTGCGGCTCTTGAAGCCGATTCATGTGAAATATATTCCGACGTAGAGGGAGTGTTTACGACCGATCCCAGAGTGGTAAAAGACGCAAAAAAACTTGATTATATATCTTATGAAGAAATGCTTGAGATGGCCGGTTCCGGCGCTCAGGTTTTGCAGGGAAGAAGCATTGAAGTCGCTAAAAAGTTCGGCGTGGAAATTCACTCAAGAAGCACGTTCAGCGATAATACGGGAACGATAATAACAAGCGAAGAAAAAATCGGGAGGAAAAAGATGGAAGCATTGCTCGTTTCAGGAATTACTTTTGACAAAAATCAGGTCAAATTTACGATAATCGATCTGCCGGATATGCCCGGCGTTGCGGCAAAAATTTTCGGGCGGCTTGCTAAAATCGGCGTCAATGTCGACATGATCATCCAGTCTGCCGCCGTAGATAAAAAGAACGACATATCTTTTACGGTCAGTAAAACCGATATGAAAAAGACGCATATAGAGCTTGATAAAATAGCTTCCGAACTCAAAGCCGGCAGCGTAGTATGCGACGAACACGTGGCAAAAGTTTCCGTAGTAGGCATCGGAATGAGAAGCAATCCGGGCGTTGCGGCGAAAACGTTCGACATACTTTCAAAAAAAGGCATAAACATAGAAATGATATCGACCAGCGAGATAAAAATTTCGTGTATAGTCGATGAAACGGATATGGTAAAAGCCGTAGAGGAACTGCACAAAGGATTTAAGCTGGCGAAGAAGTGAAATAAAGGCAGATAATAGAGAATAGATAATAGATAAAAGATACGGCAACGGCTTAACTGCGGGCAATGAATAATAGAGTCTGTTTTATCTATTCTCTATTATCTATTCTCTGCCGTTAAAAGGGATTCAATGAAAAAGATTTTAATTTTTGATACGACTTTAAGAGACGGCTCCCAGGGGGCAGGAATCTCTTTCAGCGTTGAAGATAAAATAAAGATAGCGAAAGCTTTGGATAATTTCGGCATAGATTATATCGAAGGCGGGTGGCCGGGTTCGAATCCGAAAGACGAGCTGTTTTTTGCCCAGGCAAAAAAACTTCGCTTCAAAAACGCGAAACTTACGGCTTTCGGTTCGACAAGAAGAAAAGGCTGTCCGGCAAACGATGATAAAAGTCTCCGCGCGATTGTTGACAGCGGTGTGAAAACCGCCTGTATTTTCGGCAAAACGTGGGATTTGCACGTGCGGTATGCGCTTAAGACCACGAACGAAGAAAATCTAAAAATGATCGCGGACAGCGTGTCGTTTTTAAAGTCTAAAAAAATTGAAGTTATTTATGACGCGGAGCATTTTTTTGACGGATACAAAAACAATAAAGAGTACGCTTTGCAAACGATAAAAGCCGCATGGGATGCCGGCGCTTCTCTTGTGTGCATGTGCGAAACTAACGGGGGAATGCTGCCTTCCGACATACAAAAAATAATCGGAGAAGTAAAAAACGTTTTTCCCGAAATGCGCCTCGGCATACATACCCACAATGATTCAGGATGCGCGGTCGCCAATTCAATAACGGCTGTTGAAGAAGGCTGTATTATGGTGCAGGGAACGGTAAACGGACTCGGAGAGAGATGCGGCAACGCGAATTTGTGTTCGATAATTCCGGGACTTCAGATAAAAAGAAATTATAAATGCGTTCCGGCGGCAAGCCTTCCAAAGCTTACCGAACTTTCCAGATATGTAGACGAGATAGCTAATATCGTGCCCAACGATTCAAAACCTTATGTCGGCAGAAACGCTTTTGCGCATAAAGCGGGCATACACGTTTCCGCAATTGAAAGGCAGTCTGAAACTTATGAGCATATAAGCCCGAATCTTGTCGGAAATGAAAGGCGGATTTTGGTAAGCGATTTATCCGGCAAAAGCAATGTTATGTCTAAAGCCGGCGAAATGGCTTTGGGGCTTGATAAAGTTTCGGAAAATGCCGGCAAAGTTATTGAAACCGTTAAAAATATGGAAAATCAGGGATATCAGTATGAAGATGCAGACGGTTCTTTTTTTCTTTTAACAAAAAAAGCGCTTGAAGATTTTAAACCGTTTTTCAAATTGAAAGGCTACAGAGTAGCCGTTGAGAAAAGTTCCGAAGGAAAAATCGTTTCCGAAGCTACCGTAAAGCTGGACATAAAAGGAAAAGAAGAACATACGGTAGCTGAAGGCGAAGGTCCGGTAAACGCGCTTGATAACTGTCTTCGCAAGGCATTAGTGGAATATTACCCTGAAATTAAAAATATAGTTTTAACGGATTTTAAAGTCAGAGTGATAAATAGCGAAGCAAATACGGCGGCAAAAGTAAGAGTTTTGATAGAATCTTCGGATTCGGCCAAAACATGGGGAACGATAGGCGTTAATGAAAATATAATAGACGCGTCATGGCAGGCTTTGTCCGATGCGGTTGAGTATAAACTGCTGAAAGAAAACAAGGTAAAAAGTAATAAGTAATAAGTATTGTGTTTCGGCAGGGACAAAGTCCCAGCCGAAACCTGTTTTAAGTTTTCGCTTTGCGAAAATACCAAAACCTTTTACCTGTTACCTATTATATTTATCGGAGTTTAAAATGAGAAGCGATCAAATAAAAAAAGGCGCGGTACGGACGCCAAACAGATGTTTGTTATATTCTACGGGCATAAGTCCGAGAGATATGAATAAACCTTTCATCGGCATTGCGTCGTCTTTTACGGATTTGGTTCCGGGTCATGTGGCGATGCGCGATTTGGAAAGATATATTGAAAGAGGAATTGCCGCGGGCGGAGGAGTGCCTTTTATTTTTGGGGCGCCGGCTGTTTGCGACGGCATAGCAATGGGGCACAGCGGCATGCATTATTCGCTTGCTTCAAGAGAAATAATAGCGGATTTAGTTGAGACCGTGGCAAACGCGCATGCGCTTGACGGGTTGGTTTTGCTGTCTAACTGCGATAAAGTTACGCCCGGAATGCTTATGGCGGCGGCAAGGCTTAATATACCTGCGATTGTTGTTACGGCAGGCGCTATGATGACAGGGATGTATGACCATAAAAAACGTTCAATGGTCAGAGATACTTTTGAAGCCGTCGGACAGTTTCAAGCCGGAAAAATTTCGGAAAAACAGCTTGAAGATCTGGAAATGGCGGCATGTCCCGGAGCAGGTTCGTGCCAAGGTATGTATACGGCAAACACAATGGCGTGCCTGACGGAAACTATGGGCATGTCTTTGAAAGGCTGCGCAGCGGCTTTGGCCGTAAGCGCGAAGAAAAAAAGAATAGCTTACGAATCCGGAATAAGAGTTGTCGAACTTGTGAAAGACAATACAACGCCGAGACAGATAATGACTTTGAACGCTTTTAAAAACGCGATAACGGCAGACATGGCTTTGGGCGGTTCTACAAACACCGTATTGCATCTTCCGGCGATAGCTTATGAAGCCGGCATAGATTTGCCCCTTGAACTTTTTGACGAAATATCCAAAAAAACTCCGCAGATTTGCTGTCTGGAACCTGCCGGAGATCATTATATGGAAGATTTGGATAATGCCGGCGGCATGCCTGCGGTGCTTTCCGCGCTTAAGAAAAGTTTGTCGCCTTCAATAACCGTTACCGGCAAAAATATAGTTGAAATCGCGGGGGAAGAAAAAATTTTGGATGAAGGCGTTATAAGGACAAAAGACCCATACAAACCGGAAGGCGGAATTGCCGTGCTTAGAGGAAATATAGCTCCGGACGGATGCGTTGTTAAACAGGCCGCGGTAAGCGACAAGATGAAAGTTTTTACCGGAAGAGCCAGAGTGTTTAATTCTGAAGAAGACGCGATGAAAGCAATACTTGAAAAAAAGATTATTTCCGGAGACGCTGTTGTCATAAAGTATGAAGGGCCGGCAGGCGGGCCCGGAATGAGAGAAATGTTAAGCCCTACAAGCGCTTTGCACGGAATGGGTTTAAGCGACAGTGTGGCTTTGCTTACCGACGGACGTTTTTCCGGCGGGACAAGAGGGCCGTGCATAGGACATATTTCTCCCGAAGCTTCTTCCGGCGGGCCGATAGCGGCGATAGAAGAAGGCGATACGATACGCATTGATATACCGAAAAGAACTTTGAATGTTGATTTGACTGAAGAAGAAATAAAAAAAAGAATCGCTAAAGCGGTTAAACCCGAACCGAAAATTAAAACCGGTTATATGGCAAGATACGCTAAACTTGTGCAGTCTGCAAGCAGCGGGGCTGTTTTGAAGTAGAGACTGATGTGCCTTCGGAGTATGATTTATTGTCCGGCGGCAGCATGATGCCGCTGCAAGATTAACTGGCTGCCGTTAGGCAGTACATCGTGTCGTTAAATAAAATACGTATTGCGTTAAACTGTCAAAAAATGAAAAAACTATTTTTATTATTATTTATTTTTTTGCCGCTGTTTGCGGGGGCGTGTTCATCGGATAAAATCAATGAACAAAAAGCGCGATACATGCTTGAAAACGCCATATTTTCTCCAGAGCAGGCATATCTCAAATATAAGAACTTTTATATGAAAACCGAGCGGATAATCGATGGAACTTCGATGACCGACAAATATGTGCGCGAGTTCAATCAAGAATCGTATAATGCGAATTCCGTATTTGAAAATAAAGTTGTTATGGAACTGTACGTTCAGGATAATAAATTCAGGCTTAGCTGTTCCGTTGAGAGTTTGACGTTTCCTATCGTTCTGCATTTGATTTATGACGGTGAGACATTGTGGTCGATCTCTAATTTTGCCGCTAAAGACAGCTGGAAAATGACTTTTGAACAAGCTAAGGATTATATAGGCTTTCCCGGTCCCGATTTTTTTAAGCGTATTCGCAGCGATTATGAACAGTCCGGAAAAGAGATCGTGTATAAATACGCGGGTATGCAGCAGTATAATGAGTATAACTGTTATGCGATTGAAATGGAATTGAAAGATACCGGCGACAGTAAAGCAGTTTTCTTTATAGATAAAAAAACTAATATTGTCGTTAAAACCGACTGGCCGGGGGTTTTTAATAATATTGGATACGTGAAGAGAGTAAACGGCATTGAAGGCAAAAAAGTGCCGGTTTTGATAGAAGTGCTTTACGGAGAATGTTTCACGGAGATGCTGAAATACTTCGTAAAAATAGACGAATATATCCATCCCGACATTTTTAATGAGGCCGATATACTTTTGCCGCTGAGAAGCGAATATAAAGAAATCCGGTTTCAGAATGAAAAACCGGAACGGAGAAGGGCCAGAATAAGAACGGTTTTGGATTCCGTACAGAGTTTTGAATTTGTTTTGTGCAATATGCATCTGACGGAATATGAATATGAAATGAGCATGCTGCATGACGGCGGCGATGATTCCGCGGCAGAAATAGAACTGCCGTATTTGGATAAGGAAAACAGGCTTATACCTGACGATTATAAAGATTACAGGATCCCGATAGCATCTGAAGAAACGCCTAAATCTGAAGTAAAAAAGAATCTGCCCGCGAAACCCGCAGTAAAACAGGTTAAGAAAAAAAATTCTGCTCCGCAAACAGGAACGGTAAAAGTTAGCGATGAAAATGATGAAACCGATCTGCTTGAATACAGTCCGAGAGATGCATATCAATCAATTGAATCGGAACTTGAAGATATGAAAGAGAGCGATCCTGAAGATTATATTAAAATGAAGCGGGTGCTTGAAGAGATGAAAGCAAAAGACGAAAATTTAAAGAAAATGGAAAATTGAAACGGCAATTAAATTACAAATCGGGGACCTGTATTTTCAGTGTCGTCATTGCGGCCACGAGCCGCAATCTCGTCGTGAACCACAGATTGCGGGTCAAGCCTGCAATGACAAAAGTGGGGTTTTTAGAGAGACCCAATTGATTTTTTAAAGGAGGGTAAACGCTATGGAAAAAACTGGCGCGCAAATTTTAGTTGAAAGTTTATTAAAGGAGAACGTTGAAGTAGTGTTTGGCCTTCCCGGAGGTCAGGCATTGCCGATTTTTGACGCGATCCACGGTTCAGGATTAAATTTTATTCTTGTAAGGCATGAGCAGGCCGCGTCGCATATGGCGGACGGTTATGCGCGTTCAACCGGAAAAACCGGAGTTTGTATCGCGACATCCGGACCTGGAGCGACTAATCTTGTCACGGGATTAGGCACCGCTTACATGGATTCGGTTCCGTTGGTTGCTTTCACGGGACAAGTTTCCACGGCGGTAATAGGGCAGGATGCTTTTCAGGAAGCCGATATTACGGGTATAACAAGACCGGTCACAAAACATAATTTTCTCGTTAAAGACGTAAAAGATCTTGCGAAAATAATAAAAGAAGCCTTTTATATTGCGTCAACAGGCAGGCCGGGACCGGTTCTTGTTGATATTCCCGTTGATGTTCAAAGAGGAAAGTGCGAATTTGCGTATCCCGATACGGCTGCAATCCGCTCATATAAGCCTACATATAGCGGACATCCCGGACAGATAAAAAAAGCGGTCGATATAATAAATAAAAGCGAAAAGCCCGTTTTATATATAGGCACGGGCGTCGTTGTGTCAGGTGCGGCAAAAGAGATTTTGGAGATTTCAGAAAAAGCGGAGATTCCTGTTACAAACACTTTGCTTGCCGTCGGAGCTTATCCTCCGGACACGGAATTAAGTTTGGGAATGCTTGGAATGCACGGAACTTATCATGCAAATAAAGCCATGCAGGCGGCAGACGCGATAATAGCGGTAGGCGCGAGATTTGACGACAGATGTACCGGAAAAGTCTGCGATTTTGCGAAAAAAGCTAAAATTATACATATTGATATTGACCCTGCGGCAATATCTAAAATCGTTGAAACGGATATTCCCGTAGTCGGAGACGCGAAATCGATTTTAAAAGATATGCTTGGGCAGATTGAGAAAAAAGAAAGAAAAGAGTGGATTAAACAGATAGACGCGTGGAAAAAAGAACATCCTTTGTCATATGAAAAAAATGACGATAAACTTCATCCGCAATATGTAATAGAAAAAATATCCGACCTTACAAAAGGCGAAGCCATCGTCGCTACAGAAGTAGGGCAGCATCAAATGTGGGCCGCGCAATATTATAAAGCGAAGCAGCCAAGGCTGTTTTTAAGTTCCGGCGGACTGGGTACTATGGGATACGGATACCCTGCCGGAATAGGCGCGAAATTCGGAAATATGGATAAAGAAGTTATCGTTATAGCCGGCGACGGTTCGTTTCAAATGAATATGCAGGAGATGGCGGTCGCAATATTAAACAATGTTAATGTTAAAGTTGTCATATTAAATAATCATTATTTAGGCAATGTCCGTCAGTGGCAGGAAATGTTTTACGGTAAAAGATATTCGCACACATGCCTTAAAAAACGTAAAGACTGCCCTCCTTTGTGCAATACGCCTAACAAAGATACTTGTCCTGTTTATATTCCGAATTTTGTAAAATGGGCTGAAGCGTATGGCGCGACAGGCATATGCGTGACCGACAAAAAAGATGTTGAGCCGGCATTGAAAAAAATGCTTGCAGCGAAAAATTCCGTTGTTATTGACATATGGGTCGAAATTGAGGAAAATATTTTTCCCATGGTTCCGGCAGGCGCGAGCTTGGATGATATTATTACGAGGATGAACGGCTAAGCCGCCTTTGGCGGCGAAGCTTAGAAGTTTGGAAGTTGAGAATCTGGGCAAAAGCAAGAGACAACGATAAAGACAAAACGACCGGAGCCCCTCTCAGCATCTCAGCCTCCCAACTTCTCATCTTCCAAAAAGGAGATGTTATGCGTCATACAATTTCAGTATTAGTTGAAAATAAGTTCGGCGTGCTGGCAAGAATAGCGACATTGTTTGCGGCGCGCGGTTTTAATATAGATTCCCTTGCAGTAGGCGAAACCGAAGATCCTGCCATTTCAAGGATGACCATTATGGTTAAAGGCGGCGAATCTACTCTTGAACAGGTGACAAAACAGTTAAATAAACTTGTGGACGTGATAAAAGTTAACGACTTCAGCAATATTGAATATGTGGAAAGAGGACTTGCTCTTGTTAAAATAAATGTTAATAAGTCAAACAGAGCCGAAATTATGCAGATGGTTGGAATTTTCAGAACAAGGATAGTCGACATATCGCAGGATTCGATGATCGTTGAAGTTACGGGCGACGAAGAAAAAATCGAAGCGTTTATAAAAATGGTTATGCCCTACGGCATAAAAGAAGTGTGCAGAACGGGCGAAGTAGCTTTGGCGAGAGGCAAAGCGTAAAATTAATTATAAATTGGGGTTTTAGAGAAACCCAATCACGAATCAGCGGCAAAGACAAAAAACAGAAGCGCCTTCCATTCGTGATTGCAGTTAAAAAAAGGAGACGTATAATAAAAGCGTGGAGTTTGGAGTGTGGAGAGAACGGCAATGAAAATATAAAATATGAAATGTTTCCAAAATTTTAATCTTTGCAGTTTTTATATATTATATTTTCTTTATCTTCCGAACTTCTCAGCTTCAAAAAAGGAGATGTTATGAAAAGAGTATTAGCGTTGTTTGCGGCAGTTGTTTTTATGTCTTCGGCTGCGTTTGCCGGAAAAACGAAAGATGCATGCCGGACTGAAATGCAAAAATGCGCGTGTGTAAGCGCGGAAAAATGCAAATGTCAGCCCGATATGAAATGCAAATGTGATGAATGCACGTGTGCAAGCGCGGAAAAATGCAAACTTCACGGACACGGCATGATGATGAAAAAGAGCAAACCGGGATATAACAGTTTCGCAAAGAAATTTAAAAAATTTCAGGAAGAACTTTGCCTGACGGAAGAACAGGCAAAAGAAGTTGAAAAATTAAATGCGGTTCACAAAGAAAAACAGATGCCGATAAAAGATAAAATTAAACAGCTTGAAGGCGATAAAAAAGCCGCTTTTGGAAATAACGATTACGAAACGGCAAAAGTAAAAATACGCGAAATTGCAGCGTTGGGCGGAGATTTGGAAGCAAATTCTCTGGACTATAAAAAAGCCGTTATGGAAATTTTGACGGTTGAACAGAAAGATAAATTTAAAGAACTTGCCGCAAAAGCAAAAGAAGAAATGACGGATAAAAAGGAAATAAAAGACAAGAAGGATAAAAAAGACAAGAAAAAGAAAAAATAATTTGAAAAGGGGTGTTTATGAGATTCCTTATTGCTTTCTGTGTTGCCGCAGTTTTTTCTCTAAGCTGTATTAACGCAAAAGTTTTCGCGCAGGATGCGCTTGGCGATCTAAGCGAAGAACAGATGTCGGAAGGAAAGAAGCTGCGTGAAGAATATTCGTCGGAAAAAGAAGGTCTTGAGATGCAGCTTCAAAAGTTGATCAAAGACAGGGATATTGCCGTAAAAGATAAAAACGCTTCTCTTGTTGAGCGCAGAAACCGTGAAATTAAGCAGACGCGTGAAAAAATTAAAAATTTGCCGCAAGAGTACAGCGGCCAGTTTTCCGACATGCTGAGCGATGAGCAAAAAGAAAAGAAGATTTCCGACGATTTTTATGAGAAAGAAATGAAGGCCGAACTTGAAAAGATGAAAAAGGCGGAAGCTAAAGAAAACGAAAAAGAAGCAGCTAAGAAGCCGAAGCCGGCGGCAAAAAAGAAATAAGAAACAATAGTTAAATAGTAAGCAGTTCAGCGAAGCCGCGATATAATATTTGAGCGCAAAGCGCGCTCATTAAGTATTAACTGTTTTTAAAGGGGATGTAATGGAAAAAGAAGCTAAGATGTATTATGAAAACGACGCGGATTTAAATCTTTTGAAAGGTAAAACGATCGCGGTTCTGGGATACGGAAGCCAGGGGCATGCGCATGCTTTGAATCTTAAAGATTCGGGTTTAAACGTGATAGTCGCCCAGAGAGAAGGCGGGAATAATTATAAAAAAGCCGTGGAAGACGGCTGGAAGCCGGTCAGCGTTGCCGAAGCCGTAAAACAGGCTGACTGGATACATGTTCTTTTGCCGGACGAAGTTCAAAAAAAAGTTTGGGAAGAAGATATAAAGCCTAATATAAAAAAAGGCGCTGTTTTGAGTTTTTCGCACGGTTTCAATATACGGTTTAAACAAATAGTTCCTACTACTGATTTGGATGTTGTTATGATCGCGCCTAAAGGACCTGGGCATTTGGTGAGAAGACAATACGAAGAAGGCAAAGGCGTTCCCTGTCTTATAGCCGTTGAACAGGATGCAAGCGGTAAAGCAAAAGAGCTTGCCTTGGCTTATGCAAAAGGCATAGGCGGAACAAGAGGCGGAGTTTTGGAAACGACTTTCACCGAAGAAACCGAAACCGATTTGTTCGGCGAACAGGCGGTCCTTTGCGGCGGTTTGGTAGAATTGATCAATTCCGGATTTGAAACGCTCGTAGCAGCAGGCTACCAGCCGGAAATCGCTTATTTTGAATGTTTGCACGAAGTGAAACTTATTGTTGACTTGATATTCGAAGGCGGGTTTGGCAAGATGAATTATTCCGTTTCCGATACCGCGGAATACGGCGAATATGTGACCGGAAAAAGAATAATAAACGATTCCACAAGAGAAGAAATGAAAAAAGTTCTTGCCGATATCCAATCGGGCAAATTCGCCGAAGGCTGGCTTGACGAAAATAAAAACGGAAGGCCGTTCTTCAATAAATGCAGAAAAGAAGTAAGCGAAAGACCCATTGAAAAAGTAGGCGCAAGATTACGCTCAAAAATGTCGTGGATTAAAAAGTAAACAAAAGAATGAAAAGTGAAAATATTGTGTTTTCACCGGAACAAAGTTCCACTAAAACTTGTTAGGTTGCGGGTCAAGCCCGCAATGACTACAACAGCCGAAACACAATATCTTCACTCTCCACTCTTCAATTTTCACTCTGCCGTTATAAAAGGGGTTTCAATTGCTTAAAAAAATTTTGTTGGTTTTATTGGTTTTCGCGATTATAGGAGCGGCGGTTTATTATTCGTTCAATATAATAATGAATTCCGTTATCCATTCGAAAAAAGAGATCGTTCTTCCGGACGTTACGGGGAAAAGCCTTATCGAGGCAGTCGAAGAGCTTTCTCCGCTTGGTCTTGGCGTAAGGAAAGAGGGCGAGGAATTTAACAATAATGTTCCTCCCGGAATGGTTTTAAGACAGGCTCCTCCGCCTGGAATGAATGTCCGCGAAGGTAAAATTATCAAAGTTACGATAAGTCAGGGCGGCGAGATGATATATGTTCCCGATTTAAAAGGACAGACTATACGCGCGGCCGACATAACTTTAAAATCTTCTTCTTTGATGATAGGTGAAATTTCAAGAAAATATTCGATAGTTAAAGAAAAAGGCATTGTCTTGTCGCAGGATCCGCCGGCAGGTTCGTCCGTAGATAAGGATGCCGTAATTAATTTTATAATATCCGACGGGCAGCCGCCGGAAGGCACAATGCTTATGCCCGCTTTTGAAGGCGCCAAAGGCGCGGACGCAAGAGCGTGGGCGGTCAAATCCGGAATAACCGTTGAGATGAAAAGCGAAACTTCTTCTTCGGTTATGCCCGGCAATGTGATAAGGCAATATCCCGAATCCGACAGCGATCTTTCAAAGTTTGACAGCGTGATATTTTATATTGCCGCCGAAGCAAAAGCCGAAAAACCGGCAAGCGAGATCGTTTTTAATTATACGCTTCCCGGTTTGGGCGGGAGCAAAAGGATAAGGCTTGTTTTAGTCGACGATAATGGCGAAAAAGACATATTAAACGCGGTAAGAAAACCCAAGGAAAAAATTTCGATCCCGCTTCAGACAAACGGAGATGCCGTTGTTAAAGTTTATATAAATAAAATTTTTATAGAGGATGTTGTTTTAAACTGACAATGATAAACGGTTAATCAATCATTGCCGTTTACGGGATCAATAATGAAAAAAATACTTATAGCGCCGTCAATACTGTCTGCGGATTTTTCAAATCTCGCTAAAGATATCAAAATAATTGAAGATGCCGGCGCAGACTGGATCCATATAGACGTTATGGACGGGCATTTTGTTCCGAATATTACTATAGGTCCGGCAGTGGTCAAGTCGGTTAGAAAAACAACGAAACTGTTTTTTGATGCCCATTTAATGATAAAAGAGCCTGAAAAGTATTGGGAAGAGTTCCAAAAAGCCGGCGCCGATTTAATTACGTTTCACAGCGAAATTTCCGCAGATAAAGCGCAATTGGCAAAAAACATAAAAGAGTCGGGCATTAAAGCGGGCATTTCCATAAAGCCAAAAACTCCCGTTTCCGAAATAGAAGCTTTGCTTCCTTTTTTGGATTTGGTTTTGATTATGACTGTTGAACCGGGATTTGGCGGACAGGCTTTTATGAGCGATATGCTTCCAAAAATTTCGGAACTCAGAAAAATAATCGATGACAAAAAATACGATTGCATGATCGAAGTTGACGGCGGAATTAATGCGGAAACAGGCGCGCAATGCGTGCAAGCCGGCGCCGACGTTCTGGTAAGCGGAAATTATATTTTTTCTTCCGCAAACCCAAAAAATGCGGTTTGTTCTCTGTCCGGAAAAAAGGAATAATTTTTTTGCTTTTATTGTGTTACGAAAATAAATTTTGTAATATCTGTGAATAAGGGTAATTTGTATAGATAAGAGATAATAGAGTATAGATAATAGATACGACAACGTAAAAAGGCAAGAAACTCGCTGTTTTATCTATTATCTTTTTCTATTATCTATTCCCTGCTGTTAAAAAGGAGATGTTATAATAAAAAGAGTGAAGAGTGGAAAGTGAAGAGTGAAGATGATGTGTTTTCGCAAAGCGAAAACTGATTAATAGGTTTCGGCAGAGCCGAAACACGATATCTCCACTCTCCACTCTTCACTCTCCACTCTGTCGTTAAAGGAGATATTATGAGTAAGTTGACTGCTGCCATTTGTTTGTTTATATTTTTTGTTTCTTTGTCTTTTGCCGAGGACGGCGGGATATTTTTATCGCTTGAAAAAACCGGCAGATGGGATTTTATTGCGAAAACTGCCGTGGATGAAGAAGAAATAGAAAATAAAAATACCGTCACGGCATTAGAAATGATTTCTTCGGTGCCGGGCGTTTTTGCCGCAAAAGCGGCCTCACAAATTAAAACGGATATTTCCATAAGAGGAATCGGAGACTCCTTCAGAAAAATAGGTTTGTTTATTGACGGCCGGCCTGAAAAAATGTCGGTCTACGGCTGCGGAGTGTCGCAGACTTTGCTTGCAGGAAACGTGGAGAGCATAGAAATAATCAAAGGCCCGGATTCGGTTTTGTACGGCGGCGATGCATTGGGAGGAGTTGTAAATATTAAAACAAAATATCCGAAAAAACCTTTTGAAGGCGAAGGCATGATATCTTACGGGGCATACAATACGCACAATAGTTTTATGAATGCCGGCGGAGCCGGAGAAAAATTTATATACCAACTTTCCGTAAATAAAGCCTCAAGCGACGGGCATTTGCCAAATTCCGGATATGATACAAAGGACTATTACGGAAAATTCGGATATAGGATAGATGACGAGAGCGAACTTATTTTCAGCGGCAAATATTTTGAAGGCGACGAGTTTGAACCTGAAGCCGTAGATACCGGCAGAACTCCCGTAGGCGCAAGCTGGTATAATTTTAAAAGAGGCGGAGCAGACGCAAGATATAAAAGAGAATTTGCAAAAGGAAATATGGAAGTTTTGGCATTCGGCGACTGGGGCGAACATCTTTTTTTCGACAATTTTCATTCAAAAGATTCTTTGTACGGAGTTTTTGCGCATTTTACAGACGAATCTTTTACCGACAATGTCATTAAATACGGCGCACAGTACAGACTTGCAACCGGTAAAGTTATTACCGGAGCGTCTCCCGTAAGCCCGACGGGCGAATGGAAAAAAAGTGAGTTCGCATTATTTGCTCTTGACGAATATGCCGTTAATGAAAGAGCAAAACTCTTTGCGGGCGCCAGATATAATTACGATGAAATTTCGGGAAGCGCTTTTGTTCCGCGCGCCGGTTTTTCTTATGATCTGACGAAAAAACTCAATGCGAGAGCCGTTTACAGCAGAGGTTTCAGATCTCCTTATATTAATGAGCTTTATTGTCTTCCGATAAGCAATAAAGATCTTAAAGAGGAAACCGCAGACAGCTATGAAATAGGTTTAAATTCAAAATATTTGGATATCGTTTTTGATTTTTCCGGCTTTATAGTAAACGGCGACAATATAATGCAAGTCGATAAAGGCAAATTTCAAAACAGCGGTTCATATGTTTTTAAAGGTGCTGAACTGTCCGCTCAATATGAAATCGCGGAAGATCTGAAAGTTTTTGCCGGATATTCATATCTTGACCCGGGCGATTTGACGCAGGGCATAGCAAAAAATAAAATCGATTTGTCTCTGGATTATAAAATACGGAAATTTTCGTTTTACGCCGGAGGAATGTTTATTTGCGATTATTATGCCGCTAATGACAGTACAGTAAAACTTGACGATTTTAGTGTTTTTAACGTAAAAATACACTATAATATAAACGATAATTTTATTGTTTTTGCCGCCGCCGATAATTTTACCGACAAGAAATATGAAATGTTTACGGTTTCGTTCGGCAGAGCCTATATCTACGATATGCCCGGCGCGGCTTATACGTTCGGCGCAAAGTACAAATTTTAACGGCAAAGAGTAATTGTAGTTGTTGTACGCGGTTTTGCCGCGCTTATAAATCAGGTGCGCTAAGCGCACTCTTTAATTACTCACTACTAATTGTCTTTGAGGTTATTATGCAAAAAACCGTCAGTATAATTTCATTATTGTGTATTATGTTTTGCGCTGCGCCGCAGGCGCATGGCGCTCCTTTTTCTGATCCCAACAAAACTAAAATTTTTATCACCGTTACCACGTCCGATATTTACCAAATCGTAAAAGAAATCGGCGGAGATAAAGTGAACGTTGAAATGATCATCCAGCCGCTTATTTGTCCGAGCAATTATGATATAACGCCCAGAATCGTACAGCGTACGGAAGACAGCAATCTGGTTTTAAGCCACAAATGGGAAACGTGGATAGGAAAGTTAAAAGTGCAGGCCGGCGAAAGAGGCATTTTGTATAAACAGGCTCAAACCGAAGGCAATTGGATGATACCGTACATACATATCCGCGCCGCCGAAGAAATAAAAAATATGCTGACGTATATGGATATTGAAAACGGCAGATATTACGAAGATAATTTTGCCGATTATGTTTTCAGTATAAATTTTGCCGCTGACGAAGTTAAAAGGCAGCTTGAAAATGCTTACGGCAAAAAAGCGATCTGCAATGAAAAAATAAAAGATTTTCTTGAATGGACAGGCTTTGAAATTGTTGCAACATACGGCAATTCCGAAGAATTGACCGCAAAAAAACTTGCTTATCTTGTCAGCGAAGGAAAAAAACGGGAAGTGAAAATAGTCGTAGATAATCTGCAGGCCGGCGCCGGCACCGGCAGAGAACTTGCCGAAAATATTAAGGCCAAACAATGCGTTATAAGCAACTTTCCAATAGGAAATTCATACGTCAATACGTTAAAAGATAACGGCAACAGGCTTTTTAAGGCTATGCAATGATATCCATGTCAACACCCGCCGTTGAAATACAAAATCTTACGGTAAAAATTGCGTCTAAAACTGTTTTGAGCGGAATAAATCTGTCTATCGAAAAAGGCAGTTTTTCCGTGCTTGCCGGAGCAAACGGCGCTGGAAAAAGCATTTTATTAAAATCAATATGCGGGCTTCAAAAGTTTAACGGAAATATCAAAATATTCGGCAAAGATTTAAAAGAAATTGATAAAAGTATTATAGGTTATGTTCCTCAGAATAATGTGTCGGAAAAAAATTTGCCGGTTTCCGTTTATCAGGCGGTAAGCGTCGGACGGTTTGCAAAAAACGGCATTTTTAAACGATTTAACAAATCCGACGAGAAAATTATAAATAACGCGATGAGGATTGCGCAGATTGAACATATAGCGGACTCTCCTCTTGGTGAGATTTCCGGCGGCGAAGCGCAAAAGGTTTCCATGGCAAGAGTGCTTGCGCAGCAGCCGGAAATTATACTTCTTGACGAACCTCAGGCCGGCCTTGACCCGAACTCCCAAAAAACATTTCTTAATTTCGTCGAAAAACTTTATTCGGGCTTTGGTTTTACGTGCCTTATGGTAACACACAATATGGATTTAATACCGCAATGCTGTTCAAAAATCTTTTCGCTTAAAAACGTAAAGATTTTTGAAGCTTAGAAGTTTAGATGTTATAAGCCCGGCAACTGCTTTTATCGTTGCCAAGCTTATAGATCTCTGTTGTTCGGGGGCGTTCGTGTTCAGTTATTTTTTCATAAAAGCGTTGATAGCTTCGGTTTTTGCCGGCGCCGCATGCGGCGTGATAGGCGTTTGGGTATATCTTTTAAACGTGCCGTTTGTCGGCGTGGCGATGGCGCACGCGGCTTTTGCCGGAGCGGTGTTCGGGCTTTTTCTAGGAATAAATCCGGTCGCCGCCGCATTGTTTTTTTGCGTAATATCTTCGCTAATGATAGGGCCGGTCGCCGAAAAAGGAAATTTTTCGCCGAATTTATCAATCGGCATATTATTTTCTTTTATGCTGGGTTTTGCCTTTTTGTTTATGGGTAAACTCGGAAGCAAAACTTCCGAAGCTTTATCTTTGATGTGGGGAAACATATTGACGATAAGCATAAACGAAACAATATTTTTAGCGTTAATTTCAATTTTGATTCTGATTTTTATGCTGGTTTTTAACAAAGGAATAATTGCGGTTATTTATAACAGAAGCATAGCGTTTGCATGCGGCATTCCTGAAAAATTTATTTTTTATTCTCTTTTAATATTATGCGCCGTAACGGTAAGCCTCAATATTAAAACGATCGGCGGGCTTTTAATTTACAGTTTAATAACGATACCGCCGGTATCTGCCGCGCAGATCACAAAAAAACTTAAAAACCTTTATCTGCTGTCGTCTTTTTTTGCCATTTTTTCCTGTGTTGCCGGATTGTTTGCGTCATATATTTTTGATTTGCCGGCGGGCGCGTCTATAGTGATAGTTTCGTCTTTATTATTTGCGTTAAGTTTTATTTATAAATATAAAAAAAGAGTGAAAAGTGG